>CANRCJ010000020.1 GCA_947629105.1 uncultured Clostridia bacterium
GCAGAAATGGTGCAAAGACAAGTTTATGAGCTTGGAGAAGAAGGAAGACTTATAGAGATGCAATTAGAAGAAATAATTGGAAAGCTTGAAGATGAAGAAATGCTAATAATCAAAGATTATATGGTAAAAAATAAAAAGAATGAAGAACAAAATATTTTCCAAAAAATAATTGGACTAAGTCAAGAAGAATTGCTAGATACTGGTGTAATTGCAAAAATATTAGGATATGAAAATTTTGACAATTATGATGAAGTTGGAGTATACACTAAAGGATATAGAATACTTAGCAAAATCCCTAGAATGCCAAGCAATATTGTTGAAAATCTAGTAAAAACTTTTAAATCATTTCAACACATATTATTAGCAGATTTACCTCAGTTAGATGAGGTAGAAGGAATTGGGGAGATAAGAGCAAGAACAATAAAGCAGTCATTACAAAGGATGCAAGAACAATTTGTATTTGATAGAATGCTTATTTAAAACAAAAGAGGTGGTAATGTTGAGAAAAGAAAAAGGAATAACGATGGTAGCACTTGTTATTACTATTATATTGATGATGATATTATTAGGAGCAACTGTATATTATGGCTCACAGTCATTACAAACTACAAGACTACAAAATTTTAACTATGAACTTCAACAAATTCAAGGAAAAGTAGATGTAATTTATCAGAAAATGCAAGAAGGAGACATACAGTACATAAATTGGGGGAAAAATATAACTACATCTAAAGAAGCAGTGAATACTTTAAGGCTTGTTACAGGGGTAGACTATTCTAGTATAGTTAATACTTCTGAGGAATATTATTATACAACAGATATTACTAAATATAGGCTTTTTACACCAAATGACTTAAATAGTAAGATGGGAATAAGCAGTATGCCAGGAGATATGATAATAAATTTTGAAACAAGAGAAGTAATTAGTGTAAAAGGATTTGAATATGACGGAGTAACTTATTATAGAATATATGATTTAAATGGAAGTTCAGGAAGTACGTCAGAAGAAGATATGATAAAAGTATATTCTAAGGAAGGACTAATGCTTTATTATGACGGAATTAATAATACAAGAGGAGGACATGATGATAAGGCTACAACATGGACAGACTTAAGCGGAAATGATAGGGATGCAGAACTAAAATATTTTTCATATACTGAAGGAAGTGGATGGTCAAAAAATGGAATAGTCTTAGATGGAACTGATGACGGCGTATGGGTTGGTGATCATCTAAAAGATTTATTTAAAGACAAAGCATATATTGAATTTACGCTTAATCTAAAGATGGATAATGCTAGAGATATTCTAATGGGAAATCATAATAATGTAAGTAATAACATGAGCTTTGAAAGGTATAGTAATACGTATCTAAGATTTTGGTGGAATAGTGGAAAACCAGATCACAGGTATAATAAAAGTGTTTTCACGGCAAATACATTAATAGTAGTAGGATATGAATATGATAAAGAAGCAAAAAGCATGAGCACATATGTAAATGGAAAATTTTCAGAAACATATAAGTCAGATAATTACGCTGAGAATCAGGATTTTACAAAAGTATGGATAGGAAGAGACTCAAGAACGGGTGAAACAGTTATGAATGGAACTATTCATGCAGTTAGAATTTATAATCGTTTACTAACACAAGAAGAAAAAAATATGAATTATATTACAGATAAAGAAAGATTTGGCGTTTAAATGCCCAAAAGAAAGGTAAGGTAAAAAATGAACAAGAAAAAAATAGCACTTATAATTTTAATAGTAATGGTTGTTATACTTATTGGAGCAGTTTCTTATGGAATAGTTAGACACTACACTTATAAAGTAGATAGACCAATTGCAACAATTACAGTTGAAGGATATGACGAACCAATGGTATTTGAGCTTTATCCAGAATATGCTCCAAATACAGTCAAAAACTTTATAGCACTTGCAAACAATGGATTCTATAATGGACTAAAATTCCATAGAATTGAAGAATACGTAATTCAAGGTGGCGATCCAAATCGGAGATGGAACAGGTAACCCTACATTAAGTTCAATAAATCCAAGTATAGAAAAAGGAACAGATGCAGATAAAGAATATTCAATATATGGTGAATTTTCAGCAAATGGATTTAATAAAAATAAATTAGTACATGATGTAGGAACTCTATCAATGGCAAGGACAAGTTATACAATACTTTCTCAACAATTAGCAGAAGAAGGCAATAACTCAGGAGGAAGCCAATTCTTCATATGTACACAATACATGCAAGGATTTAATGGACAATATGCAGCATTTGGTAATATTATAAGCGGAATGGATACATTAATGGCTATAAAGAATGTAGAATTAGAGACAGAAGTTAACGAAGAAACTAAAGAAGAGACTAAAACAACAAAGCCTAAAAATGATGTAGTAATAAAGAGCATAACTGTTGATACTAAAGGAATAGATTATGGTATGCCAGAAACACAAGATGCATTTGACTATTCTGAATGGTTTTCGAGCCAAATGGGTAGCTAAAAAATGATAAAAGAACAATTTATTGGCGACGAGTAATACGTCGCCTTTAAATAAAGGAGAAAAAACCTATGATAGAAAAAATTAATGTAAAATTAATAGCAATAATAGTTCTAGTAATTGTAATAATAGGAATTGCAATATTTGCTGCGGTCAATATTGTAAAAAATAATAATAAAAATTATACATTAGAGACAATTTCAGAAAATGACTATAAATACTTTTTAGTATATACAGGTGGAAAGTATGGTGTATTAGATAATAAAGGAAACTTAGTTGTAGAAAATAAATATGATAATATAGTTATACCAAATCCAAAGAAAGCAGTATTTATAGCATCAGAGGGAGACGATAAGACAGTTACTTTAAATGATAAAGGAGAAAAAATATTTACAGAATATAGCAAAGTAGAGCCAATAGAAATAGAAGGAACTGCTACAAATTTGCCTTATGAAAAAAGTGTCCTTAGATATGAGAAAGATGGTAAATATGGGATAATAGACTTTTCAGGAAAGGTTATAACTAAACCTATATATGAAGAAGTCTCTTCAGTAAAATATAAAGAAGGAGAAATACTTGTTAAAAAGAACGGAAAGTATGGAGTAATAAATAACAAGGGAATAGAGTTAATTAAAGCAAACTATGAACAAATTGAAGCAGATAAATATTATAGTGAAGGCTCTTACAGAAAATCTGGATATATTGTAAGAAACAGAACAGAAGATGGATATATATATGGTTATATAGATAGTAATTGGAAATTACTACTAGACACGGAATATACAAGCATAAGTAGAATATTAGACATAAAAAGTAATGATGTTTATTTAATTGCATCAAAGAATGGAAGATATGGAGTTATAAAAAATAAAGATGAAAAAATAGGTATTGAGTACCAATCAATAGAATACAACAGAGATACTGATTTATATATTGTAGAAAGAAGCGGACAATATGGAGTATTAGATATAGATGGAAATACAATACTTGATGTAAAGTACAAAAATATAAAGTTTAATGGAATTTATATTCTTGCTAAAACTTATACGGAAGATTTGCATTTTAATAAAAAGGGTGAAGAAGTTCAAAACGATTATACAGCAATTACAGAAGTACCAAATACTGACTACTATGTTACTGTAAATAATAATAACTTATATGGGATAATAAATGAAAATGGAGAAGAAATCATTAAAAATGAATATTTATATTTAGAATATGCATTTGATGATTATTTTGTCGCATATAAAGAGGGTAAAGGACTAGGAGTAATTGACGAAAAAGGAAATACGGCTATCGAATTTGGATATGATGTTCTAAGCAGAATTGGAGAATACAATATTTTAAAAGGTGTAGATATGGATAAAGACATAACTGATGTTTTCTCAAGTAACATGCAAAAGACTTTATCTATGAAAAATGCAAATATCGAAATTCATGATGAATATGTAGAATTTTATAATGAAGAAGAAAATAAGTTTATATCAACATCAGGAGAACTCAAAACAGCAAAAGAAATATTACAGGGTAACAAATTATTTGCATCATGTAAAGATGGAAAATGGGGTTATGTAGATGCAAATGGAAATGAAAAAGTTCCATATGAATATGACTATATAACTGAATTTAACCAATATGGCTTTGCAGGTATATATAGAGATGGAAAATGGGGAGTTATGGATGAAGAACGGAAATACAGTTTGTGAATGCAAGTTTGATTTTGAAGACGAGATAATTAAACCAGAATTCATAGGAAAATACTATAGAACTTATACAGAATATGGAGAAGTATATTATTCTGATGAAATGTAGTATAAAAGAAATACCAAGACTCAAAATGAACCTCAAATGTTAGGAAAATTTTAACAGTTGAGGTTCTGCTTTTAAATTGAAAATTTATTTATGTAAAAATGTTTTTTCAACATAAAATTTATTTGCAAAAGATTGAGCTACACTCTTTAATAGATACTGTTCAAAAGTCATATCTTCAGGGTCACCATATTCTATTCCATCAAAAGTATATGCTATGGCTTTTTCTAAAGCATCACAAAATTGGTCATATGCAGAATTAAACTTAGCTGTTCTAACAGCAAGCTTTATAAGTTCAAAAATATCACTGATGCTATATATTTGTTTTAAAACACATATTACAAAGAGAGTTGCTATATGAGTTCTATTATATTTTTTCTTTTTAGGAGGTTTTATTAGTCCCTGCTTTACATAGTTATTTATCATAGTCTTAGTTATAATTGTTTCATCTTTATTACCAATATAATCTTTTAAATATTTCTCTAAAATTGTAACAGTTTGATCCAAATATAAATCTAAATTAGGTAATTCAGACCATCTTGGAATATGAAAATTTGTAACTGTTTGAGTACTCATAATCTACCCTCCATTAATCATCATAAATACTTTCACATTATAACATATATTAACATAAAATGCAAATCACAAAATATGTTTTAAAACTATTTGCAAAAAAACAATTAAATGATATAATCTAAAATGATAAAATATAAAGAAATTTTATTCAAAAAATATAGGAGGCCAATGTAATGGGAAGTATTGTTGTTTTAGATGAATTAACAATAAATAAAATTGCAGCAGGTGAAGTTATTGAAAGACCGGCATCAGTAATAAAAGAAATGATTGAAAATTCTATAGATGCAGGAGCAAAAAATATAAATATAGAAATACAAAATGGTGGAATATCATATATAAGAATAACAGATGATGGAAAAGGAATTGAAAAGGAAGATTTAGAGCTTGCCTTTGAAAGACATGCAACAAGTAAAATAAGACAAGCAGAAGACTTAAATGAAGTAAAATCAATGGGCTTTAGAGGTGAGGCATTAGCAAGTATTGCAGCCATAGCAAAGGTAGAAATGAAATCAAAAACAAAAGACGCAAGTATTGGTAATAGGATAGTTGTAGAAGGCGGAAATATACTAGATGTTGAAGAATGTGGATGCCCAAATGGAACAACAATTACCGTGCAAAACCTATTCTATAACACACCTGTAAGATATAAATTCTTAAAGAAAGACTATACAGAAACAGGATATATAGAAGATGCAGTAACGAGACTTTCTTTAGTTCATCCAGAGATTGCATTTAAGCTTATAAATTCTGGAAAGACAATAATACAAACAACTGGTGATGGAGACATAAAAAATGTAATATATAGTATATATGGGAAAAGTGTAGCAGGAGCATGTTTAAATGTTAACTACACATATGAAGGAATAACAGTAACTGGTGTTGTAGGAAAACCAGAAATTGCTAGATCAAATAGAGGAAATCAAATATTTTTTGTAAATAAAAGATATATAAAAGATAGAATATTATCAAATGCAACTGAAAAAGCATTTAAAGGAATGATACCAATAGGAAAATTTGGCTTTTTAGTGTTAAATCTTGAAATGGCACCAAGTGCGGTAGATGTAAACGTACACCCAGCAAAACTAGAAGTAAGATTTGAAGAAGAGCAAAAGGTATTTAAAGCAGTATATTATGCAATACAAGATACACTATTAAAAGCAGAATTAATTGCAAATTCAGAAACACCAATAACAGGAAAGTTTGAAAAGAATGAGAATATCAATGAAGCTGAGCTAGAAAATACACAGAAAAAATCATCTATAACAGATTTATTTAGACGAATAACAAAAAATGCAGATAAAGAAGAAGTATTACTAGAAGAACCAGAAAAATATGAAACAAAACCTATAAATCTTCAAGAAATAAAAGAAAACATACAATCTGAGGAACCTAGTGTAAATCAGAATAGCGAAGAACAAACAACAGAAATGCATGATGAAATAGTAGCCGGAAATATACTTGCGAACATTGTCAAAGAAAGAACTGAGGAAGAGAATAAAGAAGAAAAAGAAGATAAAGAGGAAAAAGAGAATAAAGAAGATAAAGAAGTTGTAAATGAAGATAACTTTGAAGAAAAGTTTGAAGATATGTATAAGCAAATTTTTGGCAAAAGTATTTCTGCAAAGAAAAATGAACAAAAACAGGAAGATGAAGAAAAAAAGGCAAATGCAGAAGATATCGCAAATACAAATATGAATATAATTGAAGATAGTGAAAAATTCAAAGATACTATTCCATATAAGTTTATTGGTATTGCATTTAAAACGTATATAATACTCGAAATAGAAAATGAATTATATATATTAGACCAACATGCAGCACATGAGAGAATAATGTATGAAAAAGTAAAGAAAAATTATTATTCAGAAGAACAGAAGGACTCACAATTAATGCTCTTACCAGATATAATAACACTAACACACAAAGAAATGGATATTGCTAGAGAAAATATGGACAAATTCCAAAAAGCAGGGTTTGTATTAGAAGAATTTGGAGAAAACACAATTAAGCTTACAGGAGTACCTAATATATGTTTAGACCTAGATACAAAAGACTTATTTTTGGAAACACTTGATGAAATTAATACAGTAGCAAGAACCGCAAAACAAGAAATTGAAGAAAGATTTATTGCAACAATAGCTTGTAAAGCAGCAGTAAAAGCAAATATGGCATTAACAGAAGAAGAAGTAACAAGCCTTTTAGATGAACTTCTTAAACTTCCAAATCCATTTACATGTCCTCATGGAAGACCAACAGCAATAAAACTTAGCAAGACAGATATTGAAAAGAAATTTGCTAGAAGAAAATAGTAGTAGGCCTATATCGAAAGGAATGAATTAATAAATGACAATAATAAAAATAATTGCTTTTGTTATATTTGTAATATCATGTGTAACAATTTATCACAATACAAATGCTTTTGAACCAATAAAAAGAATAATATATATATTAGTAGGAATGGCTGTAATGTATGTAATTACAACAGTAATTTGCAGTGTAAAAACAAGTGGAATGATAGTAGAAAATGAAGCGGCATTAAAAGAAACTGTAAATGTTATGAAAATAATATTTATTCCTATTAATGCAATGATAGGTCTATCTGCAATAGGAAATGTTTTAGGAAAACTCAAAGATAAAGTTATAGATATAGGCAAAGCTAAAAAAAGATTAATAATAATATTAATAGTATTTATAGCAATCTTAATATTTGAGGCAAACTATATTGGAAATTTCATTACAGATTTATTAGGCTAATATTAATTTGAGCAGAAAGGAATAAAAATGGCAAAACCTAAAGTAATAGTTATATGTGGACCAACTGCATCACGGAAAAACTGCACTATCTATAGAACTTGCAAAAAAGATAGATGGAGAAGTGGTTTCAGCAGATTCAATGCAAATATACAAATATATGGATATTGGAAGCGCTAAACCTGATAAAGAAGAAATGCAAGGAATAAAGCATTATATGATAGATTTTGTAGAGCCAAACCAAAGATATAGTGTAGCAGAATATAAAAAAGAAGCAGAAGAATGTATAAAAGAAATCTTGCAAGAGGGAAAAACACCTATAATCGTTCGGTGGGACAGGATTATATATAAATTCTTTAATATATGGTATAGAATATAATGAAACTAAAATTGATGAAGAATATAGAAAAAAGCTTGAAAAAGAAGCAGAAACAAATGGACTAGATGCCCTTTATGAGAAGGCATGCCAAATTGATAAAGAAGCAATGCAAACTATTAGTAAAAATGATAAAAAAAGAATAATAAGAGTTCTCGAAATATACAATGAAACAGGCAAAACTAAGACAGAACTTGAAAAACTATCAAGACAGCAAGAAGTAAAATATGATTACAAAATATTTGTAACAAATATGGAAAGAGAAAAATTATACGAAAGAATAAATAAAAGAGTAGAACTAATGCTAGATAAAGGACTAATACAAGAAGTAAGAAATATATTAGAAAAATATGATGAATTCCCAACAGCAATGCAAGCTCTTGGATATAAAGAAACAAAATTATATTTAGACGGAAGTCTGACAAAAGATGAACTAAAAGAAACAATACAACAAGAAACAAGAAGATATGCAAAAAGACAACTAACATGGTTTAGAAGATATAAAGATGCTACATGGCTTGACATGGAAGAGGGCTATGAAGAAAACATAAGAAAAATTTTGGAGGTAACACAAAAATAGATATGAACAATAAGTATAAAAAGTCAAAAGCAAAGAAAAAAATACTTATAGTAATTGCTATACTAATAGTAGCAATTATTCCGCTATGCTTTTTATACAGTATAATACAGCTAATAATGGAACCAGCTAAAATTTTTGCTATAGAAAAGGGAAAAATATATAAAGAAGAGCAAACGACACGGATACATAATAAGAGAAGAAAAAGTTTTAACTGGAGAAAATTATAAAAATGGACTTGTAGAAATAAAAAAAGAAGGAGAAAAAGTTTCAAAAGGAGATAACATTTTTAGATACTATAGCAATAACGAGAGCTCACTTGTAGATAAAATATCAAAATTAGATGAAGAAATACAAGAAGCACTTGAAGGTCAAACGAATGTATATTCTGCAGATATACAATTGTTAGATAAGCAAATAGAAGATTGTCTTGACAAAATGCTACTTACAAATAATGTAAATGAAATATCAGAATATAAAAGTACAATTTCAGAATTATTAATAAAAAAAGCTAAAATAACGGGAGAATTAAGTCCATCTGGTTCACATATAAGTAAATTAATAGAAACAAGAAGAAAATATGAGGAAGAATTAAATAATGGACAAGAATACATAAAAGCTGATATGAGTGGAATAGTATCATATAGAATAGATGGATTAGAAGAAATATTGTCACCAAGCAATTTCGAAAATATTGATAAGAAACTTCTAGAAAGCTATAATTTAAAGACAGGACAAATGATACAAGAAAGTAAAGAAGCAGGCAAAGTTGTAAACAATTATGAGTGTTATATAGCAGTTTTCCTAAATTCAGATGAGGCAAAAAATGCTGAGACAGGGAAAAGTATTACTTTAAGAACATCAGATGCAGAAGAAATAACTGCACAAATTGAATACAAAAAAGAACAAGATAATGGCGAGACAATGCTCATATTTAAAACAAATAAAAAAGTAGAAGAATTAATAAAATATAGAAAAATATCAATAGATGTTATTTGGTGGAGCAAAGAAGGTCTTAAAGTTCCAAATTCTGCAATAATACAAGAAAACGATTTAAGCTATGTAATAAGAAATAGAGTAGGATATAAAGATAAAATACTAATAAAGGTATTACAAAAAAATGAAAATTATGCAATTATAGAAAATTATTCAACAGATGAACTAATGGAACTAGGCTATTCTGAGGAAGACATTGCAGGAAGAAAATTCATAAAACTATTTGACGAAATAACAATAGAAAAGTCGAATTAGTGTTACAGCAATGTTACAGAAACATTAAAATTGCGTTACAACCCAAAAAACTATTGACAAAATTAAATAAAAGTAAGATACTATATATAGAAAAAAACACAAAGGAAAAATTAGGAGGTTTTTTAAAAATATGGCTGGAAGTAATTTAATGAATAAGGTATGGGGGTTCTTAGGAATAGAACCAGAAGAAGACGATGAAGAAGAAGTAGAGAACTATGATAGTGAGCCTGAAGAAGAAGAGGAAGAAGAAGAAAGAAAATTATTCGGAAGAAAAAATAAAGTCGTAAATATGCCACAAACAAATCAAATAAAAATGGTTATTTCTCAACCAACAACATTTGAACAATCAGAAGAGATTTGCCAATACTTAAAAGAAAGAAAATCTTGCATTGTTAATCTTGAATATGTTAACAAAGATGTCGCAAGAAGAATAGTTGACTTTATAAGTGGTGGAGTTTATGCTTTAAATGGTCATATACAAAAGATATCTAATTCAATATTTTTAATTGCGCCAGCAAATTATGACATAGCTAACGAGATGGGTAGAGAAGAAGTAAAGAATAAACTTTCAGTATCATGGCTTAAATAATTTTTTTAAGTAAATAAAAGGCGAAATTAATAATAAGATTTCGTCTTTATTTGTATATAGTAGTTTAAAGACATACTAAAAAATTAAAGGCATTAAAAACTGCCGGAAGGGAGACAAAGGTTATGATTACACCATTAGATATAGAAAACAAAAAATTTTCCAAAAGAGCAATTAATGGTTATAATACAGAAGAAGTAGATGATTTCTTAGATGAACTAACTGTTGACTATGAAAAAATCTATAAAGAAGCAACAGATTCAAAACAAACTATCGAGACACTAAGTTCAGAACTTGCAAGATATAAGTCAATGGAAACTACATTACAAAACACATTAGTAATGGCACAAACAACGGCAGAAGATGTAAAAAATGTTGCAAAACAACAGGCTGAGGTAATTATAAACGAGGCACAAACATCAGCAAAAGAAGAATTATCAAAATTAGACTCAGAGATTAAACTAAAGCAAAAAGAAATAGAAGATTTACAAAAGCAATTTGATATATATAAAGCGAAGATGGAATCTTTGCTAATTTCACAATTGGAATTATTAAAAGATTCATTAAAGGATCAAAAATAAAACAGCAGACCAAACAAAAAATAAAAAACAGCTCACGCATTAACGCGTGAGCTGTTTTTTAGTGGTTAACTGTTTTAATCAATTGATAGCTTAAAGGTAAACCAGCAGTTACCAACCATGTCCTTCTTGTAGATAGTCTCTAAGTCAGGGACTTCAGTTTGAACAAGAATTAAAACCTTGCTCCAGATTTCGGAAACTGATACATTTCCGAAATAATCCAATTTTGTCTGATGTTCAACAAAGGGTGTTGTAGTTATCCGGGAAGATTCGCGACTTTCAACTTTGACCACGATGCTAAAATCCTTTGTGGTCATGTGCTGGTGGGCCATGGCATGGAAGGTGGGGATGATTATCTCCCTCAAGTACTCTTTAGCCATTGTGTTTGCTTCTCCGAATTTCTGAACTTTATCCAGAAATTCGGACTGCTGAGCTTGGATTTCCTCTTTTAGCCGTATCATGCTAAAGTTAACCTCCTTTAATATATTCTGGCATTTAGCCAGTTTCAGATATCTATAGTATACCATGTTTTACATAATATGTCAAACCGGTGGAAAAAAGTAAAAATATATAGAATTAAATTCGTTAAAACCTCTTGACAGTTTACAATAATACATATAAAATAATATAGTAAGTTAAAATATATTCTAAAATAGTTAGTTATATATATTATCTGTACATTGAAAATTAAATAGGAAAGAGGTAGATTTTATGGACAATATTTTAACCATAATTGCCACTGTCCTAATCTCTGGAGTAATATTTATTCCGATTGGTGTAATGATTAGAAAGAAAATTGCAGAGTCAAAAATTGCAGGAGCAGAAAGTGAAGCAAGAAGAGTATTAGAGCTTGCAAATAAAGAAGCAGAAAATATCAAGAAGGAAGAGATTTTTAAAGCTAAAGAAGAAATAATGCAGGCTAGAAAAGAGCTAGATAAGGAGATTAGGGAAAGAAGAGGCGAAGTACAATCACAAGAACGTAGAATATTGCAAAGAGAAGAGAACCTTGATAAAAGAGCAGAAAATTATGAACAAAAGGAAAAAGATATTGAAAGAAGAATTCAGGATATAGACAGAAAGAAAAAAGACTTAGAAGATATGGTTTCTAAAGAAATGGAAGAACTTCAAAAAATATCAGGTTTGACTCAGGAAGAAGCAAAAGCAAGAATTCTATCAGAGCTTGATAAGCAAATGACTGCTGAAAAAGCAAATTTGATTAAAGAGGTTACAGAAAGAGCAAAGGAAGAAGCTACAAAGAATGCAAAAGAAATACTTACTTATACAATACAAAAATGCGCAGCAGACCATACTTCAGAAACCACAGTATCAATAGTTGCACTTCCAAGTGATGAAATGAAAGGAAGAATTATTGGTAGAGAAGGTAGAAATATTAAAGCATTGGAAACTCTTACTGGAATAGACTTAATTATAGATGATACTCCAGAAGCAGTTGTTTTATCAGGTTTCGACCCATTAAGAAGAGAGGTTGCTAAAATTGCACTAGAAAAATTAATTGAAGACCGGTAGAATACATCCAGCAAAGATTGAGGAAATGGTAGAAAAAGCAAAAGAAGAAGTTGCAGAAACTATCAAATCAGAAGGAGAAAGAGCAACACTTGAAACAGGTGTAATGGGGCTAAATCCAGAACTTATAAAACTTATTGGTAAACTAAAATATAGAACGAGTTATGGACAGAATGTATTAAATCACTCAATAGAAGTATCTAATCTTGCTAGAATCATGGCAGAAGAGTTAGGCTTAGACAGCAAAAGAGCTGCAAGAGCAGGACTACTACATGATATTGGAAAAGCACTTGACCATGATATGGAAGGAACACACGTTGAAATTGGTGTAGAAATACTTAAAAAATTCAAAGAAAATCCTCTAGTTATAAATGCAGTAGAAGCACATCATGAAGATGTAGAGCCACAGACATTAGAGGCTGTATTAGTACAAGCTGCTGATGCAATTTCTGCATCTCGTCCAGGAGCAAGACGCGAAACACTAGAGGCATACATTAAGAGATTAGAGAAACTAGAAGAAATTGCAGATTCATTTGATGGAGTTGATAAATCTTATGCAATACAAGCTGGCCGTGAAGTCAGAATTATTGTAAAACCTGAAAAGGTTACAGAAGCTGACATGACAATAATGGCTAGAGACATTGCAAAAAGAGTTGAGAACGAAATGGATTATCCAGGACAAATAAAAGTAAATGTTATAAGAGAATCAAGAGCAATCGAATATGCAAAATAATCTATTATGAAAAAAGAACTTTCATTGTTATCAATGGAAGTTCTTTTTTCATTTTGTAACACAAATGTAATAAAAAAGTAGTTGAAAAAAAGAAAATAATAATATATAATATGCACATGCATAGGAAAGCAAAAATCAAAAGAGAAAGGAAAGTATAATATAGATTGATATATTATATAAGAAAGAACATGATTAAGGTAACCAAACAAGAGGCTGAAACCCTTGGGGCTGTACACACACACAC
>CANRCJ010000021.1 GCA_947629105.1 uncultured Clostridia bacterium
TGTTTCTTCTTCATGTATTTCTTTTGCAACAAATCCAACATCTAATACAGCTCCTGTTGCAAAGTTATCATATCCTACAGTTATTGTTTCACCTTGTTTATTGTTTATTTTTTGTCTAACACCGTCAAGTGTTACAAAGTCTATTTCATATCCGTCATCAGGTGTTATTGTTATTGTTTGACTGTCATTTTCATTCATTTTTAAGACACCATTTTCGCCATCAAGCACTTTTTCACCTTGTTTTACTTCTCCACCTATGGTTCTTGCTACTACAAGGTCTTTTACTGTTGGCTTCTTTGGTACTTTATTTTCTACTGATGTAACAGTAAATGGTGAGAATGATTCTACCATAAGTATTAATCCTTGACGAGTAACAGTAACAGGTATTTCTTCAACTTCTCCTGTTAATTCATCTGTTAATGGATCTACTATGTAGTGATATGCCTTAAATGAAAGTCTTCCACTTTCTGCATAGTCTTCATAGCTTGTTCCTTCTGGGAATCCTAAATTTATACGTACAGCTTCTCCAGTATATACTAAACATTTTTTACAAACAGTAAGACTTATATTGTATGTATTGACTTTCATAGCCTTTTCAAAATCACCTTTATATTCGCTGTTTTCAAGTGCATCTTCCATTTGCTCTGTTCTATTTGGTGATGGCTCAGTTGTTACCAAAGTTAATCTGTCCTTTAGAGCATCTAAGAATGCTTTAGAATTTCTAGGTTCCATCTCATCAAGAAAGTCTTTTAAATTCTCATTTTGCTTAACATTTCCATTTTCATCTAGATTATCACTATCTTTAACTACCCATTTAGTTACATCTATATCAGATGTTTCCATAAGTTGTGGTTGAGCATACACTACTCTATGAATACCATCTGGCTTAACTAGACGACATGTTTTTTCAAATACTAATCCATATGTTGCAGGATATGGTACTTTTCCACTATCTACTCCAACAAGTCCAGTAGTTTGGAAATTATAGAACATATTATCATCGGCCCACATATCACTTGCCCAGAAGTCGAATTCTATAGTCTTATCTCCATCCCATTTAACATTATTTAATTTTGAATATTCATTTGTAGTTTCTGTATTTCTTGATGAATAGAATTGTACACCTGGAACTGAATCTTTTGTTGCAAGTGCTAATGATTCATCAAATTGTAATTTTATATGATGGGTTGTTCCTATCTTCAAAGAGCCACCTTGATAAGGAGTACATTTAATAGGTGTAGGTGGTGCTACATAGTCTCCCCATTTATTATCTATTTCTTCTGTCTTTATTTTTAAATTATCAAGATTTTGTGTATATTGTGCAGCTCCATTCATTAATGCTGCCATCATTCTGTCGCCCCAATCCATAAACTCAGGAGTTGGTTTTTTTAGTCCGTCTACCATTACATAGTCATCCCATGTTCTAGTCTCATATTCTTTTCTTAAAGGAATATAAGCTGGTGGAACATCAGTAACTGCAAATTGTACTCGTTTTACTTGTGGAAGTTCAAGTTTAACATATTTCTTTCCATCTGCTTTTGGTTCTGGTGGTTCTATTTTTTCAGTAAGTCCTGGTTCTCCATAACTTAATGCCCAAGGGTCAATATAATTCCATTCAGTTACATCCCACTTATCTGAGTTTGGTGAATATGTAAAGTATTTAACTAAAATGTATTTACCTTCTTTTGCATTTTCTGTAAAGTTCTTACCATTATAACTTACATAGAATGTACCGCTGTCAAAAGTTTCTCCAGTTTGATCATCTTCTTGTGTATCTTTTTCAACTATAACATCAAATCCCTCTGAAGTCGAATAATTATAAGACTCTCTATAAGAATCTGCTGAAAGAGTTGGATACTCAAATTCATAATTTGCACTTGACAACATTCCTGATGGGAAGTGGTGTCCTGATAATTGCGCTGTTCCAACTAAGAAAAACTCTCTTGTTTCTTTTCCGCTTTCTTTTGTATAAGTCCATCTACCATAGCTAGGGTCATCATGTGTAACATCAACCCCATACCATTTACCTTCTATTTGAACATAGTTCCAAATGTGTGGTTCATTTATTGTTGATTTTGGACTATAAATACCATATACACATATACATGGTATTCCTAATCTGTCAAGTATTGCTTTAAATGTTCTTGTGTATGCTTCACAAACACCTTCTCCATAGATTAGTCCGTCATATACAGTTCTTGATGTACTTTTTTCATCAACGTGATCAACTGTATGACCTTTAACGCCTTCAACTGCTTGATCTGGTAGGCTAACCTCGTATTCATGTTTGTAAATCATGTGTTTTACAACATAATCATGAGCTTCTCCAACCATTCTTACAATCTCACTTGTTTTGCTGTATTCACCATCTTCAATATCTTTTTGATTTAATTTGCCAGTTTTTATTTTATTTACTATATCTGTAATTTTTGCTTCATATTGATTGATAGCACCTTGGATACCTGTTCCATATCCCTGATTTATCTTATCACATCTTTTTTCATTCATTCCAGCAAGTAGATAAGAATCACTTCTACCGTGGTCCTAATGATGCATGCAATTTTCCTTCTTTATCTTGTGTAACACGAATTGAGATTTCATCCCAATCTACGTAGAAACATTCAGGATAATCATATTGGAAGGCATCTCTTGCTGCTCCAAAATCTTTTAGTAATTGTTCATTACCATTTGCAAATAGTACAAGCGAAGCTTCACTTAGTGGTTTTGTTTCCTCTGTGCTTCCTATTTCATAGCTTTCGCCCTTTTTAAATATGCCTGTTCTGTACATATAGAACATTGCATCATAAATTTTTCTGGCATCATTTTTTAATTGACTACCAAAATATTCAAGTTTGCTTCTCTCTGGCATTGATGATGCATAACTTGAACTAAACATACTAAGTACCCTAATATTACCCATCAATAGAGTAATTACAAGTAAGATAATTAGTAACTTCTGTTTCTTTGTCCTATGTTTTACTTTCATAACATCTCCCTTTCCCTTTATTTTATTTTATTTTTTTGCTTTAATAAGCAACCTCATAATATCATAAGAGTATAATATAATCAAGAAAAATAATTAAAAATTATATACATTTTTTTAATATTTCTTTTAACCTTTTTTCTTGTTTTGTCATATATAGATATCCAATTAATCCTTCAAATGCTGTTGAATGCATGTAATCATTTACATCTGCATTTTTAGGAAGATGATGATTTTTAGTATTTCTTGCTCTTTTTACTATACTCATTTCTTCCTCTGTAAGATCTTCTTCTAATTTTTTTAATATCTCTGCTTGTGCAGAAGCCTTTACATATTTAATACTTTCAATATGTAATTTATTTGGCTTTAATTTTGAATTATTTACTAAATTTTCTCTTATATATAATTCATATACAGCATCACCTACATAAGCCCATGTAAGTGGCGATAACTCATTTATTCTTTTTTCTAACTCGTCCAATTTTATATTCCTTTCTATTCTATAATAATTTTTAAGTCCGCTTATCTAAAGCGGACTTGATTTTTTATTAAATTATGCTCTTGGATGTGCCTTATTATATATGTTTTGTATTGTTGCATCTTGGAATTGCATATATATTTGTGTTGAAGATATATCTGAATGTCCAAGCATTGTTTGAATTGCTTTTAAATCTGCTCCATTTTGCAATAGATGTGTTGCAAATGAATGTCTTAATACGTGAGGTGTGATATCTTTAGTAATATGTGCTTGTTCCTTATAATACTTTACTATTTTCCAGAAGCCTTGTCTTGTTAATCTTCCTCCATTCGTATTAACAAATAATGCTGTAACAGAATCATCTTTTATTAATATATTTCTAGAATTTTCTATATAATCTTTTAATGCTTCTGTGCATATTGTACCTAATGGTATGTTTCTAGTTCTGCCTTTACTTGTACAAGTTACATATTTCTCGTCAACATGAATATCTTCTATATTTAAAGAAATAATCTCTGAAACCTTCATACCTGTTGCATAAGCAATCTCAAGCATTGCCTTATCTCTTATTCCCTTTAGATCAATGCTTTTAGGTTGATCTAATAATAGTTCTACCTCTTGTGAAGATAAAACTGATGGTACTCTTTTTTCTATCTTAGGAGATTGAATTCCTTCTGTTGGATCTTTTTTAACTTTTTTATTTCTAAGTAAATATTGATAAAAAGACCTAATTGATGCTAAACTTCTTGATATTGTTGAACTTTTTTTACCTATTTCTGTCATAAATCTTAAATAATCTTTAATTCCTTCTTCATCAATTTTTAAATAATTTAACTTATTTCTCTCAATATATCTCGCATATTGAAGTATGTCTCTTCTATATGATTGTAACGTATTTTGTGATACTTTTTTATCATTTTCTATAAAGCTTAAGAAACTATTTAATTGTTTTTGCATTGTCTTTCTCCCTCACTATTCTTTATTAACATAAGATATATATGTTATATCAAATTATAAAAAAAATGTAAATAGATTTTTTTAAATTTCTACAAAATATTTTTGATTAACATAAATAGGTTCGCTGATACATATGTCTCTATAAAAGATGATGCAATTAACAAGATGCTTACCATAGCGCAAAATACTGTATGCCTTAATATTTCAAGCTTTATATTATCACGCCTCTTGTCTTTCATTATTGATTTATAAAGCCTTATTCCGACTTATTGCAAGTGCAAATATTGTTGGAATAAATACAATATTTTGCATAAGCATAGATGTAATTATAAAGGCACTTCCATTTCTTATTCCTAATGTTGCAATAATACTTGATATACTATATCCTAAGCAAAAACCTCTAAAGCAAATTGTCCCATAAACAACAAACACTCCAATAACAGTTAGACCTGCAAACCATAGTAAAATTGCAAGTGACAAATTTGATCTTACTGAACTTATAAAAAGCTTAAAATAATCTATGCTTGCATTGTCTTTTGATCTATCTACAAAATCTTGAATATATGTACTTATTTCTTCTCCTTGTGCTTCATTTACATTGTTTATATACACTACTCCAAGTATAACTCCAACTAAAAAAATTATAGTTACAATAACATAATTTTTAAGGTTATTATTAATATGTTTCTGTATTAATCCTATTTTAGAAAATTTTTGTGAATTTATCCTTCTTTTGTTTTGCATTACATATACCTCACATTAATTAAGATTTTACTTACTCAATGTTTATGTAATACAAATTAAAATAGAACTATAAATTTTTATAGTTCTTCTTGTTTATTTGTAGTTACTTTTCCATAAACTCCGTCCGCCACCTGCAGCTATTTGAATATTGCCCATTTTTGCATCTGTTATATTTCTTGCGACCTTTTCTCCGCATACTGCTTCTATGTCATCAAATGATAATTTATGCAATATATTCATCTCTGTTTCAAAAGTGTTAAGTAATTTTTCTATCGTTTTTTTACCAAGACCTGGTATAAATGTAAGTGGTATTTGGTAATTATATGGTGGTCTAAATGAAGGGCTTTTGGTTTCTTTCTTATCTTTTATAATTTCTATTCTATCTAAAACCCCCATTGTTATATTTTTGCTATCACATGTATCGCATTTTGTAACTGGAGCTTCTCCGTCAATTCTTTTCTCACATACTTCACAATATGTTCTATGATATTTACCAAGTTTTGGATCTAATCCGTAATTTGCTAAAATTTTTCTTCCGTCTTCATTTTTTATTGCTTTCATAAGTTCTTTAAATGAAATATCTTCTACTTGAATTTTATTGTATTCTCTTGCAATTTTAGGAAGTGAATGTGCATCTGAATTTGTCAAAAATGTTTTGTTTTCTAACTCAGAAATTTGGTCTGCTAAAAATGTATCTGAACTAAGTCCTAGCTCTATTGCTGGAACTCTTTCATATTTTTCTTTAAAAATTCTTTCAAGCCTTCTTGTACAATTTCCATAGAAACTTTTATGTGGAGTAAATGCATGAGCTGGTATAAGTACTCCGATTATATTTTTCCACAATATCAATTAAATCATAAGCTGATATATCTGCTCTTTGTGAACTTAAATTGATATTTTTAATATGTTTTTCCATTTCCTTTGAAAAACCTTTTATATCTTTTAGGCATGGAAAATAGCATAAATTATGGGCACTACCAGTCTTTCCTTCTTCGGTTATTTCTGAAGTTTCAATTTCACTACCCAATATTATGCATAATTTATCTTTATATATTATTCCACCGATCTTGTACCTCTTTTGCCTCTCCGTTTTTTAGGAAATCTTCAATATCCTCTATTACGTAAGGAGAAGCTGAATCAATTATTCCTGCAATATTTATTCCTTTTCTTTCTACGCATTCTTTTGCAATATTTGCAAAATTTAAACTTCTTGCTGCAGTTATTTTTATTGGTTTATTATTTTTAGTTCTACCTATATGTATATGTAAATCCGCAAATACTTCGTACATCTTTTACGTCCTTTTCTTCTTTATTATACTATCTTTCTTCTTCAATTCCTATTTCATCTTTTGTCCATTCTTTTTTATCATCAATTCTTTTCTTAGAATTATCCTCTCTAAGTGAATTTGCTGTTCTTTCGCTCACTAAAGCATTTATACATTCTTTAACATCATGCGAATTCTTCACAATACCTATAACCTCTACTACATCTTTATTGAAGCCTGTATCAGATTTATGAACCTGATTATTCTCGTCTTTAGCAAAACTCATGCCACAGCACCTTCTTTCAAATAAATAAATTCCTTGAATTTCTCTAGATATTTATTTTCTATACCTTTTAAATTCCTATTTTCTAGCAAATTCATTGCCTCATCTATTGGATATCCTTTTCTTTCTGGTCTATCAAGAACTAAGCCTCCAAAATTATCCACAAGCTCTAAAATATCGCTTTCCTTTTCTCTATCTGCATCTTTAATATATCTATTTACTTCGGTACATATTTTGCAAAACCTTTTTGGGAATCCAAGAGTTGAAAGATATTCTGCTCCATCTATTGCATACCTTTTAATTTTTTCAATGTCGTATGACACAATATTTTTCTTACATCCATATAGAAGGCATGCTGTTACTACCAAATTCTCATCAACGTCTATGTTCATTGTTTCTATAAATAATCTTGCTATTTCTGCCTTTAATATTACAGAATTATCAAAAAATATATTTGCCTTTTTTTGTAAGTAATATGCTATTTCCATCTTTTTTGCATAATCTTTTTCTCCTAGAATATAATCTGCAAAAGTTTCCATATGTACCTCCCCAATTACTCTACTATTACACATTTATTATATTTTATATTTATCCCTTTTTCAACAATGTAACACAAATGTAACAAAATAGTAGGAATTTTGTAATATTTAGAGAAATAAAGTTGCTCCTATAATCCCTGCATCATTTCCGTTTATTGCAAGTAGTATTTCTGGGAATACATCATTAAATATCATATCATTTTCTTTAACTTTCTTTATTAATTTATCAAGTAAAATATCTCCATAATATACAAAGCTTCCACCCAAAACTATCGCTTCCGGCTCAAATATATTGATATAATTTGATATAGCAATCGATAAATATTGTAGATACTCATTAGTAATGTTTTTTACACTTTCAAAATCATTTTTTAATATATCATACAATTCTCTTCCTGTTATTTCATTCATATTTTTATTTTTCATTACTTTTTCTTTTAACGCTTTCATAGAGCAATAAGCCTCAACGCAACCTCTGTTTCCACATGTGCATTCTTCTCCATTTTTGCTTTCTATAATTACATGTCCGGAGTTCAAATCCTGGATATCTTTTAGGTTTTAACATCTTCCCATCTAAAAATACAGCTCCTCCAACCCCTGTTCCTAAACACATAAATATACAATCATCATATTGTTTCAAATTTCCATAATATTTTTCACACATTGCAGCAGCTTTTGCATCATTTGTAATTTTTATTTTAGTATCCTTATAGTGTTTTTTTAGTACATCAATTATTTCAAAATTTACAATTCCTAGATTCTCTGCTTTTATAATCTTTTTCTCATTAGATGTTCCTGGAGATGCAATACCTATTCCTTCTATATCACTAATTTTCAAGTTATTTTCCATTAATAATTCTTGAACATAACTTACAATTATATCCTCTATTACTTTTTCTATATTGCTTCTATCTTTTACTGATAAATCTCTTTCTCTTTTTGATATAATCTTTCCTTCTATGTTATCTACTAGTCCGAACAGCTATATGACTTCCACCTATATCAACACCTATTCTCATATTTTGTTTTCGTTCCTTTCAATTAAAAATTTTAGCAAGGGTTTACTATTCTAAATTCTTTATTGCGTTTCTTGCGAGCTCATCACATCTATTATTGTACTCATTATCGCTGTGCCCTTTTACCTTTATAAACGTAACCTTATGTATTTTTGTTAATTTTTCTAACTCTTCCCAAAGCTCTCTATTTTTTACATCTTCCTTTTTAGAATTTTTCCAGCCATTTTTTTTCCAATTATCTAACCAATTTTGATTAAATGTATTTATAACATATGCACTATCACTATAAATCTCAACTTCGCAAGGGTATTTTAAAAGCTTTAGTCCTTCAATTACAGCTGTAATCTCCATGACATTGTTTGTCGTATTTTTCATTCCACCTGATATTTCTTTTTTCACATCCTCATGCATAAGTATAGCCCCCCATCCACCGAGGTCCAGGGTTCCCTGAGCATGCACCATCTGTATATATAACTACTTTTTTCATGCTTTTCCTCCATTTTATATTAAATTAGTTTACATTTTACATATAAATAATTGCATTATTTTCACTTTTATGATATTATATCAATAAATAATTTTGTTGTAAAGGAGATAAATCAATGGATAATGTTCTAGCTATAATTCGGCGAATATAACCCTTTCCATAATGGACATCTTTACCATTTGAATGAAACAAAAAGAATTACTAATTCCAATTATTCCATTGCTATAATGTCTGGCAACTTTGTTCAAAGAGGTAATGTCTCTATTATAGATAAATGGACAAAGACTAAAATGGCTCTTTTAAATGGTATTGATTTAGTTATAGAACTTCCATGTATATATAGCATATCAAGTGCTGAAAACTTTGCACTTGGTGCAATTAAAATACTTAATTCTTTAAAAATTGTTGGTACATTATCTTTTGGATGCGAATTAAATGATTTATCTGTACTAAAAGAATTTGCTCACATTCTTAAAGAAGAACCCGCAGAATTTAAATCACTACTTGCTCATGAACTATCTAAGGGTGTTTCTTTTCCAAAGGCGAGGGAAAATGCGCTTTTAATGTACCTAAATGATTTAAGAAAATATGCTAATGTTTTATCTTCTCCTAATAACATACTTGCGATAGAATATTTAAAGGCACTAGATACAACAATGTCTACTATTGAACCTGTAGCAATAAAAAGAGTTGGTCCTCGGTTATAATAGCCAAATGGTAGTAGATAACTTTGCAAGTGCTACTTCTATACGCGAACTTATAAAGAGAAAAAATTTTTATGAAATAGATAAAGTTATGCCTAAGGCTTCTTATGACCTTTTAGTTGATGCCTTGAGACAGGGACATTATGTTGAAGGTATACAAAAGTTTGAAAGAGAAATAATGTATGTTCTTAGAAACATGACAGTTGCAGAAATTGCAAATCTTCCTGATGTAAGTGAAGGCTTAGAAAATCTAATAAAAAATGCTGCAAATTCATGTAATAATCTTATAGAGTTTATGAATATGGTAAAATCAAAAAGATATACTGCAGCAAGAATTTATAGAATCCTATTATATGCCCTTTTAGGCTTTACTAAGGAAGATATGGAAAATTCGAAAAAAGTTGATCCATACATTAGAGTTTTAGGATTTAACTCAACTGGAGAAAGATTGCTTTCTGAAATTTGTAATGCTAATAAAAAGCTCCAAGTTGTTACATCAGTAAAGGACTTCACAACAACATGCAGGAATAAAAAGCTTTTAATGATGCTTGAAAAAGATATACAAGCAACAAATATATACACCTTGGGATATGAATATGATTCTTACTCTAATCTAGACTACAAAACAAAATTAATAAAATATTAAAAAAAAGCGCTTAAGGCGCTTTTTTATTGTTTATTGTAAGTACAAAGGAACTATTATTCTTCATCAATAAAATCAAATTCATCTTTGAATTTTTCTTTGAACATTTCAAAAACTTTATTTAATACTTCTTCGTCTTCAACACTTACATAAGATTCTTCGTCTTCTGAATCAGTATCTTCAACTTGTAATATTACAACTTCTCCTGGTTCATTTTCATCTTCGTCTGTTGGTAATAATATAACGTATTCTTCTCCATCTAATTCAACTAAATCAAGAAACTCAAAGTTTACTTCATTTCCATTCTCATCATTTAAAACAATTATATTATCTAATTCTTCGTCCATTTTTCATGACTCCTTTCATATTTTTTATTATAAATAATTGTATTTCTACAATTTTAATGGCTTTGTTTATTAATATACATTTCTAGTATATATACCGCAGAAATGGTATCTACAATGTTTTTCTTTTGTTTGTTATTAACATTCAAGAAATTCATTGTTTTGTGTGCAGCAACAGTTGTTAATCTTTCATCTATTGTTTCAATATTAATATTATTGAACTTACACTTCAATTTATGTATGAATTTTTTAGTAACTTCTACCCTCTCTCCAGAAGTACCATTCATATTTAATGGCATTCCTACTACAAATGTCGAAATCTCATAAATACTTAGAAGTTCTTCCAATCTTTTCAATACAATTTTATCATTTCCATTATGGTGTATAGTTTCTAATCCTTGTGCAGTAATATTTAATTCATCAGTAATTGCAATTCCAACTCTTGCATCACCATAATCAATTCCTAAAATTCTCATATTATTCATCTATTCCAATATAAAATTTAACCATTTTCTCTAGCAATTCATCTCTTTCAACTTTTCTTATTATGTTTCTTGCATCTTTGTGACTTGTTATATATGTTGGGTCTCCTGATAAAATATATCCAACTATTTGATTAACTGGATTATATCCTTTCTCATCAAGAGCATTATAAACCTCTTTTAGCACCTCTTTATATTTGATGTTATTTTCATTTTCAACTTTAAAATTCATTGTCTTATCAAAATCCATGTTTTCCTCCTTAATTATTATATATTATTTATATCATTTTCATCCACACTTGCAGAATCAAGATATTCTTCTAGTTTTTTTAGTACAGCTTCTAGTGCCGTTCCTTTATAATATGTAGTTAATATGAAGTTAAGTTTTGGATTTGTCGTTGTAACTTTTTTCTTTTTGCCTGATTTACTTTTTTCATTCTTTTCAGCTGCAACTACATCTTCAATTTGTAAACTTTCTACTTCTTTCTTTAAATCACCTAAGAATTCTATAACACCATCTGTTTCTATTCCAGAAAACGCAATTGCAAACTTAGGTCCCATATATCTAACAAATATATATTCTTCTGATAATTTACTCTTTATATAATCACAGACGTCTATTATCATCTGGTTTCCTGTATCTCTGTTGACTTTTTTATTAACTTCTTCTAGATTAGTAATTTTAAACATACATATAGTTGATGTAGTATATTTATCGATTATTTGTCTTCCTTCTTCATATAAATATTCTGATGTTTTTAAATCAGAGTACAAATCTTTTCTTGTAAGATTTTCTATTATATTTTGATATGATACTATTCTAAAGATTGATATAATATTTTCTTTAACTACCTCTAATATTGTAGTATCAACGTTATCAAAAGCATGCATCCTTCCACTTTCAATTATCCAATAGCCAATATATACATTATCAATATACAAAGGAAAAAACATAGCAGATTTTGCTCGTCCAAATTCCATTTTTTGATATGGCAATCTTTCATCTTCCTTGTTTACAGTAACATACTTTGGCTTAGCTGTTGTAATACTATCTTTAAATATTTCTTCATTTTGCAAATTTCTTAAAGTGTCCCAATGTTTTTTGTCTACGTTTGATGCTTTTACAACATATTCTGTTCCGTCAAATACAACTATTGTAGAATATTTAATAGCATATTGCTCTATTAGTATATCATTTATCTTCACAATTTTATCATCAACTGAAGAATCTTCGCCGACAGTACTCATAAAATCTTGTAAGACATTCAAACTTGTGACTTTTTGATTTATGTCTTTGAAGCTTTTTATTCTTCTACTAATTATTATGTTATATACTAATAGTGCTATTATTATTGCTACCAATAGTATTATTATTCCGTATGTCATTGTTTTCTCCTTCCATAATATTGCTTATTCATATTATTTATATTGCTTCTTCATTTTATCCAAAGTAGAATTCATACTACCCGAAAAATTATCTTCCATTTGTACATCATATTGATCTTTGTTCGCAAATTTATTGTTTTTTGTATAATTAGCTTTCATCTTACTATTAATAAGAGGATAAACTATATCAGCTAATTTTTTTAGTTCTGCCATAAATTGTTTTGGATATCCATTTGTTGTTACAATACAATCTACCATTCCTGACAAATATTTTGAAAGAACATCTTCATCAAATGATATAGTCACTGATGGTATTCTATCTTTATCAAATAAGTTCCTCATATAAGACATTTCTGGGTCATTGTAACAAGACATTCCACCAATTATAGCATTAACTGTTAAGCCTCTTACTTTCATAGCTTTATTTATTATAACCTTCAATTTTGATGGTTCTAATGCATTGCTTGATTGTAAATCTCTTAAAAATGCTGTTAATGGCTGTATTGTCAATATATCCATGCTTTGTACTAAATAAATTTCCTGTGCCATTTGGAAATATTCAAAAGGTGTATCAAAATCACAATCAATTAGCACTAGTGAATATTCTTTAACAAGTGTTGTAATAACTTTTTCTGTGTCGGTTATGTCTAATTTCTTTCCTGGAATAGCTGTAAATACTGTCAAATTCCTACTTACATTTATTCCTCTTGCTACTCCTTGTTCTAGGTCTTCCATACAGTTAGCTACTCTTTTTCTTAATGGTTCTTCATTTTTTGTATAAATATAATATGAATTTCTATTTTGTGTAGCATCTAATATTGCTGTATTTATTCCTGATTTTGCTGTTAAATCTGCAAGGTTATTAACTAAAAATGATGTTCCGCACTTTGAAGTTCCAACAAATGCTACTACTTTCCTATCTCTTGATAGCAATCTTGCTAGATCAACATTTTGTGCATTATTTACATTTTCTATATCTTGTCTTTCTTCATCTACTTCTTTACGTGCAAAGCTATTGTTTCCTTTATTTGATTGAATAGGTTTGCTTTCTTCTTCATCAAAACCTGGCAATGTATTTTCTTCTATCTCA
>CANRCJ010000022.1 GCA_947629105.1 uncultured Clostridia bacterium
TTTGCAAAGGAAGATACAAGAAAAGAAGTAGAAGATGGAGTACAAACTTTCAATTATCAAGTTAATTCAATGACAAATACAAACGGACAAGCACCATTCTTATCTGTATGTATGTATCTAGGAGAAACAGAAGAATACAAAGATGAACTTGCAATGATAATTGAAGAATTTTTAAAACAGAGAATATTAGGATTTAAAAATAAAAAAGGAGTATATATTACTCCGGCCTTCCCAAAACTTCTATATATTCTTGAAGAAGACAATATACATAAAAATAGCAAATATTGGTATTTAACAGAACTTGCAGCAAAATGTACAGCAAAGAGAATGGTTCCAGATTATATTTCTGAGAAAGTAATGTTAGAATTAAAGAAGAATGAGTACGGAGAAGGAGATTGTTATCCATGCATGGGATGCCGTTCATTCCTTACACCAGATAGAACTATGAGCATAGGAAATATAGCAAAAGCTAAAAACTATGTAGAAGGAAAAGGAAAATATTATGGTAGATTTAATCAAGGAGTTGTTACAATAAATTTACCAGATGTTGCTCTTTCTTCTAATAAAGATATAGATAAATTCTGGAAAATATTTGATGAAAGACTAGAATTATGCCATAAAGCATTACAAATAAGACATAAGAGATTAAGCAATGCAACAAGTGATGTAGCACCTATTTTATGGCAATATGGAGCGTTAGCAAGACTTGAAGAAGGAGAGTCTATTCACGAGTTATTACATCATGGATATTCTACTATTTCACTTGGATATGCAGGACTATATGAATGTGTAAAATATATGACAGGACATTCACATACTGACAATGGAGATGGAAAGAAATTAGGACTAGAAATAATGCAACATTTGAATGATGCAGCTAAAAAATGGAAAGCAGAAGAAGATATAGATTATTCAGTTTATGGTACACCAATAGAGTCTACTACATATAAATTTGCAAAATGTTTAAGAGATAGATTCGGAATAGTAAAGGGAATCACAGATAAAGACTACATAACTAATTCATATCACGTACCAGTATTTGAAGAAATTGACGCCTTCTCAAAATTATCATTAGAAAGTGAATTCCAAAAATTAAGCCCAGGAGGTGCAATATCATATATTGAAACTCCTAACCTACAAAATAATATTGATGCAATTATTGAGGTAATACAATTTATTTATGACAATATTATGTATGCTGAGCTAAATACTAAATCTGATTATTGTCAAAAATGTGGTTATGATGGGGAAATTCTAATAGACGATAATATGGAATGGTATTGCCCAAATTGTGGAAATAGAGATCATAACACATTAAATGTAGCAAGAAGAACCTGTGGATATATCGGTACTAATTTCTGGAATAAAGGAAGAACACAAGAAATTAAGGAAAGGGTATTGCATTTAGACAATAAGGTGGCTAAAGAATAATGAAATATAATTTAATTAGAGAAATGGACATATCAAATGGACCAGGAGTAAGAGTTTCTATATTTATGCAAGGATGTAGCTTCCATTGTAAGAATTGCTTCAACCCTGAAACATGGGACTTTGAAGGTGGAAAAGAATTTAATAATGATACCATAGATAAAGTTCTAGATTTATGTGGTAAAAACCATATCAAGGGGTTATCAATTTTAGGTGGAGAACCAATGCATCCAAACAATATTGAAGCTACAACAAAACTTGCAAAAGCATTTAAAGAGAAATATCCTAATAAAAGTTTATGGGTATGGTCTGGATTTAAGTTTGATGAAGATTTAAAAGATAAGGAAGTTGTAAAATATATTGATGTACTAGTAGATGGACCTTATAAAGATGAATTACATGATTTTACTTTAAAGTGGAAAGGTTCATCAAATCAAAGAGTTATAGATGTACAAAAAAGCCTAAAAAATAATGAAATTGATTTATTTGAGTAACTATAACAATTTATAATTTATTTAAAGCAAGTGATTTACATTCACTTGCTTTTTTGATATACTTTAAGCATAAAAATAAGTATAAAATGTAAAAGAAAGGAAGAAAATATGTGTACTGCAATAACATATAATACAAAGAATCATTATTTTGGAAGAAATTTGGATCTAGAATATTCATATAAAGAAACGGTTACGGTAACACCTCGCAATTATCCATTAAAATTTAGAAAAGTAAATGATATTAATTACCACTATGCTATTATTGGAATGGCTTATGTAGCAGAAGGATATCCTCTTTATTATGATGCGATAAATGAAAAAGGGTTGGGGATGGCAGGACTTAATTTCCCAGATAATGCAGATTATAAAGAAGAAAAAGAAGGCATGGATAATATTGCACCATTTGAGTTTATACCTTGGATTTTATCACAATGTGCAAATCTTGATGAAGCTAGAAAATTACTAAGCAAAATAAACATAGCAAAAATTAATTTTAGTGAACAATTACCAGCATCACCATTACATTGGATTATTTCTGATAAAGAAGCATCAATAACTGTTGAAAGTGTAAAAGATGGCTTAAAGATTTATGATAATCCAGTTGGAGTACTTACAAATAATCCAACTTTTGATATACATATGTTTAATTTAAACAATTATATGAATCTATCTATTGAACAGCCAAATAATAATTTCTCAAAAAAATTAAATCTAAATGCATACAGTAGAGGAATGGGAGCAATGGGGTTACCAGGAGATTTATCATCTGCTTCAAGGTTTGTAAAAGCAACATTTACTAAAATGAACTCAATTTCTGGTGATACAGAATCTGAAAGTATTAGTCAATTTTTCCATATATTAGGTTCTGTTTATCAACAAAGAGGTTGTGTTCACATGGGAGAAGATAAATACGAAATTACCATTTATAGTTCATGTTGCAATATGGATAAGGGTATATATTATTATACAACTTATGAGAATAGCCAAATTACTGGAATAGACATGAATAAGGAAAATTTAGAAGGTACGGAATTGGTAAATTATGACTTAATAAAAGGACAACAAATTAATATGCAAAATTAAAATGTAAATCTTGTTAGAAATTTAAAAGTTACAAAAGCTAAATAAATGTAGAGAGAATAGAATTAATAGGAGAAGAAAAATGTTACTTGCAATAAAAAGAGGAATCGTAGTAATAATAGGGTTATTACTACAAATATTATTAACTTTATTTATATATTTAAAATTAGGAGAATATATACAAATTATCCAGATTTTGTATGGAGTTATTAGTATACTAATAGTATTAGCTATTATAAAGAATAGCAAAAGATTAAGTAGTGACCTAATATGGATTATTGTAATCATGCTATTTCCAATAGTAGGAACACTTTTGTTTATCATACTAAATAAAAATAGAAATAATAGTAAAATATTGAAAAATATAAACAGAAATATAAATGAGGGACAGAAATATTTAGCACAAGATAAAAATATAGAAAAAGAAATACAAGAAAAAAATCTTGGACAGTTACAATATATAAGCAAATTCGCAGGATTCCCTATAACTAAAAATAATGAAGTAAAGTATTATCCATTAGGTGATGATGTATTTCCAGTAATGCTTGAAGAACTAAAAAAGGCTGAAAAATTTATATTTATGGAATATTTTATTATTAACAAAGGTCAAATGTGGCAAAAAATAGTAGATATTTTAAAAGAAAAAGCAAAACAAGGTGTTGATGTTAGAGTTATGTATGATGACATGGGCTCTGTTGCAATGCTACCAACAAGTTTCCCTAAGGAACTTGAAAAAGATGGAATAAAGTGCGTTCAATTTAATAAACTTTCTCCATTTTCAGGTATTATCATGAATCATAGAGACCATAGAAAAATGACAATTATAGATGGACATACTGTTTTTTCAGGAGGAATAAATATTTCAGATGAATACATAAATGTAAATAGCCCACATGGTCATTGGAAGGATAATGGCATTATGATTAAGGGAGAAGCTGTTTGGAATTTTACAGTAATGTTTTTAGAAATATGGAATGCTTTCAGAAATGATGATAAAGATTATACAAAATATAAATTTGAATATACAAAACAGTATGAAGAAAACGGGTTTATTGTACCTTATGGCGAAAGTCCATTAGATGATGAAATTATAGGAGAAGACATTTACTTAAATATTATAAATCAAGCAAAAAAATATGTTTACATTTATACACCATATTTAATAATTGATACAGATGTAATTAACAGTTTAGTTTTAGCTGCAAGAAGAGGTGTTGATGTTAGAATTGTAGTTCCAGGAATACCAGATAAGAAATTTGTGTATGATTTAACAAAATCATATTTCCATACATTGATACAAGGTGGAGTTAAGATATATACATATACACCAGGATTTGTACATAGTAAAGTATTTATATCAGATGATGAAGTTGCAACGGTTGGAACGATTAATATGGACTATAGAAGTCTGTATTTACATTTTGAATGTGGGGTCTATATGAAAGATACAAATGTAATACAAGACATAAAGCAAGATATAACTAATTCAATAAAAGTATCACATGAGGAAACTCTTGAAGAGACTAAATATGGTATTATAACAAGTATGTGGCAAGCAATCTTGAGAATATTTGCACCACTTATGTAGTTCTAAATAATGAAATTTTATAAGTAAAAAGATGAAATCTTAATTTGATTTCATCTTTTTGCAATTTATTATCTATATAACTAAATATCAAATGGTTACAAAGAAATTCCATTATCCCATAATTCATTACAAGATAAATCAATATCCGAGTTCCAAGAAATACCATAACCACCTATATCAACTTTGACATTTTTAAATATGTTAGGAGAATTAGCTAACAAATTAAAAACCTCATATTTGCTAAATAAGGGCTTTAAATCATAATTTTTTTTAACTCCATTTTCAAATGTTATTAATAATATGAAATTATCTAATGGTTCTACAGATTTTACCTTATGAAACATATAATCACTCCTAAAATCAATTTAAAGGTGGTAGTTTTTTAAATTTTTGAGTATTCCATATATTTAGTAATTGATTCTTATATAGATTTACCCATTCTCTTACTAAAGACAAAGCCTTATTAGGTAAATTACCATCAATAAGTGAACCTGTATTAATATCAATTACACCTATATATTTACCATATATTGCATGAATATGAGGGGGATTGTGTTCTGATTGTTCAAAATACATTTTTATCATAATCCCATAGAAACTCGAAATCATTGGCATATAATCACATCCTTTCAATATTGAAATATCTCCAAAATGCAATTACATATCTAACAAACAAATTATAATATAATATTTAACTTTTTTCAAGATAGTTTTGCTTTTATATTAGTACATTTTTGTAATTGCCAATCAAATATTTTATAATATTGAAAATCTCTTGATTTTTTGTTATAATTTATTGAAATAGATTAAAGGGAGAAAGCTTTAAATGGAAAGGTATAAAGAAATAGAAAGAACGATTATTACTAAATATCGAAAAAAAATATGGAATAAGTTCGTCCAAGGAATACAAGAATACGATATGATACAAGAAGGAGATAAAATAGCAGTTTGTATGTCAGGAGGAAAAGATTCGTCTCTTTTGGCTAAGTGCCTTCAAGAACTTCAAAGGCATGGTAAAATGAAATTTGATTTAGTATTTTTATGTATGAACCCTGGATATAATGAAGTAAATAAGCAAAAAATTATTAATAATTGCGAAATTTTAAATATACCTATTACAATGTTTGAAACAGATATATTTGATAGAGTCGCAACGATTGTTGACCATCCATGTTATTTATGTGCAAGAATGAGAAGAGGACATTTGTATGAAAAAGCTCAGGAATTAGGATGCAATAAAATAGCTCTAGGACACCATTTCGATGATGTAATTGAAACAATACTTATGGGAATGCTTTATGGGGCACAAATGCAAACGATGATGCCTAAAGTAAAAAGTACCTCTCATACAGGTATGCAGCTTATTAGACCACTATATTATGTAAAAGAAAATGATATAATAAATTGGAAAGAAAGAAATAATTTGGAATTTATACAGTGTGCTTGTAGATTTACAGAAAATTATACGGTATATGATAATGGTGGGGAAAACTCGAAAAGAGAAGAAATGAAAAATCTAATAAAGAAATTAAGAGAGATTAATCCATATATAGATATGAATATTTTTAGAAGTGCGCAGAATGTAAATTTGGATACAATTATTTCATATAGAAAAAATGGAGAGACTCATCACTTTTTAGATGATTATGATAAAAAACAATAACCAAACTATTGCTCAAAACAAAATAATATGATTTAATTAATGGAGTTAAGATTTAAAATCTTAACTCTTAAGTTTTATTATACAAGGAGGAAAAAATGAATAAAAATGTAATAATAGGCATTGTAATTGCTGTAGTTGTAATTTTAATATTAGTAGGATGTTTCTTTATCTTTAAAAAGTCAGATAATGAAGCAAAAAATAACGAAACGAACACTAATGAAACAGTAAACAATTCAGAAAATCAAACAAATAGTGAGGAGGAAAATAATATGTATACTTCTGGAAAACATCACGCAAAAATAGAAATAAAAAATTATGGAACAATTGAACTAGAGTTAGATGCAGATATTGCACCAATAACTGTTGCTAACTTTGCAAAATTAGTCAATGAAGGGTTTTATGATGGACTAACATTCCACAGAATTATTGATGGATTTATGATGCAAGGAGGAGATCCTGAAGGCACTGGAATGGGCGGAAGCAATGAGAATATTAAAGGTGAATTTTCAGCAAATGGAGTAAAGAATACAATATCTCATGTTAGAGGAACAATTTCAATGGCAAGGGCAAATGCTTACAACAGCGCAAGTTCACAATTCTTTATAGTTCATGAGGATAGCACATTTTTAGATGGTCAATATGCAGGATTTGGAAAAGTTACGAGCGGAATAGAGATTGTAGATAAGATATGTAAAGAAACAAAAATTGAAGATTCAAATGGAACAGTTCTAAAAGAAAATCAACCTATTATAGAAAAAATAACAATGGTTGACTAAAATTAATAAATGAATAAATACTAATTGAATGATGAATATTATATAGTAGTGTGCAAAAAAAGGAGAAATATACTTTATGCAAATAGTTGTAATAATAATATTAATATTATTAAATGCTTTCTTTGCAGCAACAGAAATAGCATTCATTTCATTAAATGATGCAAAAATAGACAAGCAAGCTAAAGAAGGAAACAAAAAAGCAAAAAAGATTAAAGAAATGCTAATAAATCCAAGCAAATTTTTAGCTACAATTCAAATTGGAATTACACTAGCAGGTTTTCTATCAAGCGCATTTGCTTCTGAAACATTTGCAAGTGAGCTTGCACCAATACTAAATAGAATAATTCCACAAATAAGTTTGTCAGTATGGAATAGCATTTCAATAATAGTAATAACAGTAATCTTATCATATTTTACATTAATATTTGGCGAGCTTGTTCCAAAAAGAATAGCAATGAAAAATTGTGAAAAAGTTGCATTTGCATCAATTAGAATAATAAAAGCAATTTCAGTTGTTACATCTCCTTTTGTTAAATTTTTAACATACTCAACCAATGTAGTATCAAAGTTTTTTGGCGTATCAGAATATGAAGAAGAAACAGTAACAGAAGAAGAAATTAGAATGATGGTAGATGTAGGAGAAGAAAAAGGAACAATAGAGGAAGAAGAAAAGGACATGATAAACAATGTATTCGAATTTAATGATAAAGTCGTTTCTGAAATAATGGTTCCTAGAACAGAAATATTTGCATTAGATATAAATATGACAATAGCAGAAGTTATAGAAGAATTATCTGAGGATTTAAGATACAGTAGAATACCTGTCTATGATGAAAATATTGATGATATAAAAGGAATTGTATATATAAAAGATATATTGTTATCACAAAAAAATAAAAACACTAAAATAAAAGGTCTGGTTAAAAAGGCATATTTTACATCTGAGACAAAGCCAGTTAATGAACTATTTGAAGAACTAAGAAAAAATAGAAAACAGATAGCAATAGTTATTGACGAATATGGAGGAACATCAGGAATTGTTACAATGGAAGATATACTAGAAGAAATTGTTGGCGAGATTTATGACGAATATGATGATGTAGAAAATATAGCTGAACAAATAGATGAAGATACATTTGTATTTGATGGTAATATAGCTATATATGATGCAGAAGATTATTTAGGAGTTACAATTGAAGAAGGAGATTATGACACACTTTCAGGATATTTAGTTGATAAACTAGGAAAGGTACCTACAAAAAATGATAAGGGAAAAGTAATTGAGACTGAAAGGGTAATATATAAAATTGAAAAAGTAGAAAATAAGCATATAGCAAAGGTTAAAGCATGTAAAGTTAAATAAAAAATAACAAAAAGGTCACACAAAAAACACATTCCATAATTAAAATCAATAATTGAAAAAACTAAATGAAGGAGAAAAAAATGTATATTTTAAGAAATAGTTTAAAATCAATTATTCGAAATAAGGGAAGAAACATACTAATAGGAATAATTATCCTAGTAATTGCAGCGTGTAGTACAGTGACTTTATCGATTAGAAATACAGCAGACAAATTGGTTAAAGATTATGAAGAAGCACATGACATCATAGCAACAATTTCATTTGATAGAAGACAATTGGCAGAAAACTTTCAAGGTGGAGAAGATGCTAGAAAAAGTAATATAGAGGCATTTAATAATATAGAAGCATTAACAATAGAAAATGTGAAAAATTATGGAAATAGTGACTATTTAAAAGATTACTATTATGTTTACGCTACTTCCTTAAATAGTGACACATTAACAAAAGCCTCTGATTCTTACGAATATGAAGTAGAAGATAAACAAACTACAACAACTTCATCAACTACGACAACAGGTGGAAGCAGTAATGCTAAAAAAGGAAATGTTCCACCAGGGGGAGGCAATTTTGGAGCAGAAAGACATACAATAACTAATAATAACACAACGACAGTTATAACTAAAAGCAAAGAGGTATTTGAAAGTTCAAGAAATTTAACAGGAGATTTTGAACTTGATGGATACTCGTCTTATGATGCAATGACTGATTTTGTTAGTGGTACATATCAAGTTACAGACGGAGAAATGATATCCGATTTTACAAATTTTGAATGTATAATAAGTTCAGAACTTGCTACATTAAACGAGATAAAAGTTGGAGATACAATTACATTAAAAAATACCAATATTGATAAAACATATGATTTCAAAGTAACAGGTATATACAAAGATAATTCAAATATGGATGATTCAACTAATATGTATTCACCATCAGCAAATAAAATTGTAACAGGAAGTAGTGTTATTGATACTTTAGTATCTGATGATAATGCACTAGTTACAAATGTTACGCCTTCATTTGTATTAGAAAATGAGGAAGCAGCAGAGCCTTTTACAAGTGAATTAAAAGAAAAGGGACTAAATGAGTATTACACAGTAAATACTAACTTAGAAGAATTAGCAAATGCAACAAAATCTATAGAAAATGTAAAAACATTTGCAACAACATTTTTAATTATAACGTTAGTAATTGCTTCAATAGTGCTTTTTGTAATAAATATGATAAATATAAGAGAAAGAAAATACGAAATAGGTGTATATAGAACAATAGGTGTAAGCAAATTTAAACTTACAATGCAATTTGTTTTAGAACTATTGATTATAAGTATTATAATGTTATTAATAGGAGCTATTTGTGGGGCATTTTTGTCTAAACCTATTGGAAATAGCCTTTTACAAAGTGAGATACAGTCTAGTAAAGAAGAAAATGAACAAATCTTAAATAACTTTGGAAAAGGCGGACCTGATAAGATGGATGCTCCAATGCAAATGAACCATAGTGGAACAGTAGAAATTGAAGAAATTGATTCGATTGATGCTGTGGTTGATTTTACAGTAATTGCAGAGCTATTAGGAATTGGAATATTTTTAAGTTTTGTTAGTAGTTTGGCCTCAATGATTAGCATTCAAAGATTTTCGCCACTTACTATATTGAAAGAGAGGTCATAGAATATGGGAATATTAAAATTAGAAAATGTAGGATATAGATATAAAGATGCACCAAAAGATAAATATGTATTCAAAAATATAAATTATGAATTTGAACAAGGAAAAATGTATGCTATAAAAGGGAAAAGTGGAAGTGGGAAGACAACTCTACTATCACTTATAACAGGACTAGAAAAATGTACAGAAGGTAAAATATTATATGATGGCAAAGAACTTAAAAAAATGAACTTAGATAAATATAGAAATACCGACATTGGAATAGTATTTCAAAGTTATAATCTACTTCCAAGTTTTACTGCAATAGAAAACATTATACTATCAATGGATGTAAGTAAAGTAAAGATTAAGAGTAAAAAGCAAAAAGCCTTAGAACTCATGAAAAGCGTTGGCTTACAAGAAGAACTTGCTAAACGAAGAGTTTTAAAATTATCTGGAGGAGAACAGCAAAGGGTTGCTATTGCAAGGAGTCTATCATATGATCCAAAAATAATTATTGCAGATGAACCAACAGGAAATCTCGACAAAGAGACAGAAAGTGAAATAATGAAGATTTTCAAACGATTAGCTAAAGAGGAAAATAAATGTATTATAATAGTAACTCATTCACAGAGTGTATGTGACGAGTCAGACGAAATATATGAGCTTAAAGCAAATTAAAATTAAAATGTGGGTGTCATAAAAAGACACCTATTTTTTTGAGCAAAAACTTAAGAAATTTAACTATTGCTAAAATCTTATATTTATGTTATCATTTACACGTGTTTATTAGTACATGTAAAAGGAGTAATTAAATATGGAAGAAAACCTATATAATATCGGAGTTGAAAGAGAAGGATTAAGATGTAATAAAAAAGGAGAACTATCACAAAAACCACATCCAGAATCTTTTGCTGATAGAATGAAAAATAACTTCATAACAACTGATTGGGGAGAAGCACAAATGGAACTTAGAACACCATCATGCAAAGATACTAGTGAGTGTTACGAAAAATTAAATGAAATTACAAATGTTGTTTTATGTGAGCTAAATAACCAAGAAGAATTGTTATGGCCATATAGTATGCAATGTATACTTCCAAAAGAAGAAGATTTCCCATGGGGAAATTATGGAGAATTTATAGAAGAGCATGAATATGAGATGTACTTGTACAAAAAATATGGCTACAGAATGCATTGCATGTCAGGAATACATGTTAATTTTTCTTTTAATAAAGAGCTATTTGAAATGATAAAGAAAACATATAAGAATATACCAGAGTCTTTAGATGATGCGTATTTTAAAATAATGAGAGTATTTATGAAAAAGGCATGGATACTTATGTTTTTCTTTGGAGCAACTCCATTACAGATAGAAGATGATGAGACAAGCGTATTATCATTAAGAAATTCAGAAAAAATCGGGTTTACAAATACAAAAAAAGTAGAGATTAACCTATCAAGTAAAGAAAAATATATAGCATCAATTAAAGAAGCAATAGATAAAAAATGTATTAAAACAGCTAAAGAAGTGTATGTTCCAATCAGAGCAAAATCTGTTCACAAAAATGATACACTTGGAGAACTTGAAGAGGACGAAATTAATCACATAGAAGTTAGATTATGTGATATAAATCCTTTTGATAAATGTGGAATTAGTAAAGAACAAATGGATATGACTGTATTATTTTTAATAAAATGTCTTATCGAAGATGAAAATAAAGTAAAAGAGAATAATTATAAAGAAGTTGCAAGAGAAGGCTTAAATAAAGAACAAATGCTTGAAATTGCAGAAGAAATGAATTCATACAAAGAAATAAATGAAGTATTTGGACTTGATTTTGAGGAAAGCATTGATAAGTATTCTAAAAACATTAACGCGAGAGGAACTTCATTAGCAGAAGAGGTAACTAAGATAGCTAAGAAAGATGGACTATTAAATGGAATTTTGCAGCTTGCTAATCAATATAGTGAAGAAGCAGAGAAAATGAGATATAAAATAACTGGACATCCTATGCTAGAGGCATCAACACAAATATTAATAAAAGATGCTATATCAAGAGGAATTGACTACACAATTATTGATGAGAAAAAAAGTTTTGTAGAATTTACAAATGGAAAAATAAGAGAATGTGTAATTCAAGCATCAAAAACGTCTAAAGACTCATATATATATCCTTTCATTACAGATGATAAAGTATATGCAAAAAAGATAATGATGGAAAATGGAATAGACACACCAAAGTTTATATGTATTAATAACAAGATGAGTAAAGGAAAAATAAATAGAATAATAAAATCTTTTGAAGGACAAAAAGTTGTAGTTAAACCTAAAACAACAAATTATGGAGATGGAATAACAATAATAGATACTGGAGCAACTGAAGAAAACTTATCAAATGCAGTAGAATATGCATTTACATTTGATTCAGATGTTTTAATAGAGGAATACGTAAAAGGAAATGAATATAGATTCTTGGTAATAGATGGAAAATGTATACATGTTTCTTGGAGAAGATGTACAAGCGTTGTTGGAGACGGAGTATCTACAATACAAGAATTAATAGATAAAAAAGTTAAAAGTTTGGTATATACAAGATTTGAGAGAAAAATTGTTGTAAATGACCTTATGCTAGAATATCTTAATGAACAGGGATATTCGCTAGAATATGTACCACCAAAGGATAAAAGAATATTCCTTCACAAAATTTCAAATGTAAGTAAAGGTGGAGAAGGTGTAGGAGTATATGATATAATGCCAGACTACTTCAAAAAGATTGCAGAGAAGCTAGTTAAAGCATATAATGCAAAAATATGCGGAGTTGATATTATAATAGATGACTTAAATTCTAAAGATTATAAGGTTATAGAATTAAATGATAACCCAGGTATTCTTTCAAATGAGTACCCTGTTGAAGGAAAAGGAGCAAAAGTTGGAATAGAAATACTTAAGTTATTAAAGCTAATTGAAGAATAGAAAAGAAAGTACATCTCTAACGGTCAAGCAGAGATGTACTTTTTTTGTTGTTTAATTTTCTTAAAGTTATAACTAAATACAATTAACACTAAAACAATGTCAATGAAATTTGAAAATGTCCCAAAAATTTTTAAACATAAGCCCTAAAAATTTAGTTTTTTAGGGCTA
>CANRCJ010000023.1 GCA_947629105.1 uncultured Clostridia bacterium
AAATACTGGAAATAACACGAGATGGGCTCATGCTTTTCTTTACCCTGATGGAACAGTTCACTCTGCTGATGGAATACTTACTCAAGTTGGCGGAATAAGTTCTGATAGAACTGTTTATAAATCAAATAGAGATGGTTCTAGTGTCGAAGAACTTAAATATGAATCAACTTATAGAATTAATTCTCCAAGTTTCAAAAATGCTACTATTTCAACAAGAATGGATGACCAGGGATATATTGATGTTGTTTATGGTCTAGAGGATCCAACTCATAATCAAGACATTTTTGCTGAACCTTTGGAAACAGATCGTACATATTATACAACTCGCACTGTACGTAATGAACTTTCTGCAAAGAAAGGTGAATACAACGTAACTGACAAAATAGACGAGATTGAAGAGCATAAAGAGCATGGATGTGATAATTTAAGTTTACGTGAAGCTGATGGAAGAGAAGATACTGGTCATTCTCATGATGAATCTGTTGTAGAATTAATTATGTCAGATAAAGATAAAGGTAAAATGATACGTGATAATTTCGATAAAGAAACTGTCGCTATGCGCTATGAGGAAATTGCAAAATCTAATAAGGGAAGAAGCCCTGATGAGCTTATAAAAATGACAATATATTCTTTAGAGTCTGACTTAATAAATAGAGACGAAGATAGAAATCCTTATTTAAAAGACCATGAAGAGGAAGATTCTCATATACCAACTCATGATTTCTATAACCACTAATCTATATTCTTACAGCAATTATACCTAATATAAACCCAAGAATGTTTGCGATAGCAGACATTCTTCCTTTATATAGACCATTTGCTTCTGGAATGAGCTCTCCTGTTACGATATAGAGCATTGCTCCTGCTGCAAATGATAAACATAATGAAATTATTGTTAACGAAATTGAACCTACAAGGCTCCCAAAAAATGCACCTATTCCTGTTGTGATTCCTGATAATATTACATATAATATAACCTTACCTGTTCCTATTCCCCCATTTTTCATTGGAACTGCCATAGATATTCCGCTCTGGAACGTCGTGTATAGCAATTGCTATTGCAAGTGAATACCCGAAGCTTTATTGATGCTTCAAATCCTGCTCCGTATACTTAGTCCTTCTGGGAAGTTATGTAAGGCAAGCCCTATACCGTACAGCTATTCCTGTCTTAAGCAAGCTATTTTTTCCAATTGCATTTTTTCTTCCTTTTATCTTGTTTTGCACTATAATATCACAAACTACCATAACAGAAATACCGAAAATTATTCCTGTTATTACACTGCTAAAGTCAGATATTCCAAGTGCTTCTGGTATTAAGTCAAAGCATACTATTGCCATCATTAACCCTGATGCAAATGATAATATAAAGCTAAGGACTTTGTTTGAAGCATGGTCAAATTTTATTCCTATTATTCCCCCTAGTGTTGTTCCAAATGTTCCAAAAAATAAACCAAGTAGTGTGTTTTTAAGTATTTCTTGCATAGTCTTATAAGCACCCCTTGGTTAATTTTATGTGTGTGATTTTTATTTTATTCCTCTTCTCCTTTTAGTTTCTCCGTTCTATCTGCTGTAATTAGTGCATCTATCATTTCGTCTAAGTCTCCATTTAAGAAGTTTTCCATTTGATATATGCTTAATCCAATTCTATGGTCTGTTATTCTTCCCTGTGGGAAATTGTATGTTCTAATCTTTTCGCTTCTATCTCCTGTTCCTACTTGTGATTTTCTTTCATTTGCAAGTTTTTCATCTTGCTTTTGTTTTTCCATTTCATATAGTCTTGATTTTAAAAGTCTCATTGCATATTCTCTGTTTTGTACTTGTGACCTTTCTGTCTGACATTCTGCAACTATTCCTGTTGGTTCATGTATAAGTCTTACAGCTGATGATGTTTTGTTTACGTGTTGTCCTCCAGCTCCTGAAGCCCTATATACTTCCATCTTTATATCTGCTGGGTTTATTTCTATTTCTACATCTTCTACAACTGGAAGAATTGCAACTGTTGCAGCTGATGTGTGTATTCTTCCACTACTTTCTGTATCTGGAACTCTTTGTACTCTATGTGCTCCACTTTCAAATTTTAATCTACTATATACTCCCTTACCTGTTATCATAAATGTTATTTCTTTGTATCCACCAAGCTCTGTTTCATTCTCATTAAGTATATCTATTTTCCAGTGCTTCTTTTCTGCATACATTGAATACATTCTAAATAGCTCTCCTGCAAATAAAGCAGCTTCTTCTCCTCCTGCTCCAGCTCTTATTTCACATATTATGTTTTTATCATCATCTGGGTCTTTTGGTATTAATAATATTTTTAGTTCTTCTTCTATTCTTGGAACCGCCTCTCTTGCTTCATCTATTTCCATTTGTGCAAGTTCCTTAAGTTCTGGATCTTTAAGTAATTCTTGATTTTCCTCTATTGTTTTTTGTGCTTTTTTATATTCTCTATATTTTTCAACTATTGGCGTAAGGTCTGAGTGCTCCTTCATTAATTTCTGCCATGAAGAAGTTTTTGCTATTTCCTCTGGATCACTTATCTTAGCTGTTAATTCCTCATATCTCTTTTCTACATCTTCTAATCTTTGAAACATATATAACCTCCATATTTGTTTGTCTTTCGCTATTATACCTTGTTTTGGGCAATTTGTCAATCTATAACAATATCTTGTTATATGGAATCTCTTTTGTTTCTAAAGCTTCCATTTCTCTATTTGTACACGTTAGAATAATTATTTGCCTATTTTTGTACTCTTCATTTAAGAATTCTAGTACATTCACAAGTCTTTCTCTGTCAAAATATGCAAAAGTTTCGTCAAGTATTATTGGCATATTTTCTTTTGTAAGCTCATTTATGCTTGATATTCTTAAGGATAAATAAAGCTGGTCTATTGTTCCAATGCTAAGCATATCTGCTGGTATGTAATTACCATTCTTAGTTTCTACCATAAGTCCACTTTCATCATTTACTTTAACTGTTTTGTATTTATTGTTCGATATATTTTGTATTGCTTTCGATAGATTTTGAGTAAACTCAGGAGTAACGTTTTCTTTCATTTCTGTATATGCTTTATCTAGTGCTTCTTTTGCTATATTTATTGCTTCATTATATTCTAGGAGTTCTTTGAGCTGGTCTTCATAATTATTTAATTTTTCTTCTACTTCACTTGCATTTTCGCATTTCTCTGTTATATCTTCTTTTTTCATTTCTAGCTCTGTTAATTTAAGTTTAAGGTTGTTTATGTATTTTTGTTCATCTATTATATTGGAACTTGATATTTTTTTGCTTATTAAATCTTCTATACCTTGTATTTCTTTATATTTTAGCTTTAATTTTTCTCTGTCTAAGTTATTTTTTAAATCTAGATTACTTTGCATTTCTGTGATTGCTTTTTGCTTTGCACTTATCTCATTTTCTAGTACTTCTATTTTACTTTCTATATTTTTTCTTTCATGCTTTTCTTCTTCAATTATTTGTTTATACTTGCTATTTTCTTTAAAATTTATTAGCATTATAGTAAAAAAGGCTAGAATGCTTAGGGCAAGCATTATTATAGAAATCACCTTTTGTGATAGAAAATATAAAATTACTGTGGAAATGGTTAACAATAATGAAATTATGTATAGCGTTCTTCTGCTTTTCTTTTGGGTTTTAGTTACTTTTGTGTTTTCAAGTTTTAGTTCTTCTTCCTTCTTTTTATCTTCTATTTCTTGTTTTGATTTTATATTTACATTTATTCTTTCTTCTTCAATACTCTCCTCATTTTGCATTTGTTGCAATTCATGCATCAATTCTAATTCTTTTTCCGCTTCTTTTATATCTGTTCCAAACTTTGTCTTCTCTTCTTCTATTTCATATTTATAGTCTTCAATATCATTTATTTCTTGCTTTGTTTGTCTTAATACTTCTATTTTTTGTTTTGTTTGATATAATGGCTTTGTTGGACTTTTTTCTGTTCCAATCTCTTCTCCCTGTCTTTTGTTTAATTTTGAAATAATATTTTTATATGAAACATCATCTTCCCCTGTAAGCATAATGTTAGAAGCTTTTTGAATTAATTCATTTTGTTTTTTATCGTCAAGTTTTACTTCTTGCTGCATTATTACCATTGACATATTAAATAAGTCTTCGTCTACCTTTGTTTGCTCCATGAAAAATTTATTTCCTGCTGTCTTGTCTATTGTGTAATTTTTACTAATGTCATTTCCTGATTTATCTAGTATTTGTGGATTCTTTTTCGTAAAATTCCTATATACTTCGTACTCGTCACCATTATCTAATTCGTAATTTATCTTGCCTGAAAATTCTCCCTCTTCCCATGGGAAATACCTATCATAGTCTGATATTCTTTTGCCGTTTTTATTCTTATTTATCCCATAAAACATGCTTGTTATGAATTTAAGCAATGTAGATTTACCACTTTCGTTTTCGCCGTAGATAACATTTATTCCATTTGCAAGTTCTATTTCTTTATTTTTTAATTTACCAAAATTGTTTATTTGCATATTTTTTATTTGCATTTTCGTATCCTTGTATAATACTAATATTATACTTTCCTTTCTTTATTAATTACTCTGCTTAATCAATATGTCTCTAAAATGCATCAAGTCCAATTTCTATTGCTTTTTCAATCTTTTCTTTTTCTTCTGGGTGTTCTTTTAGTCTTTCTAAAAGATTCTTAATAAATATTCCCTTTAAATTGTTTTGTTGTGATAGCTTCTCTAAATTAATCTCTAATTTTGTTTCGTCTTTTATCTTGACAATGTTTTGATTTTCTATATGTTTTAATATTTCCTTAGGATTTATTTCGTATTTTTTATTTCCTACTAATATTAGTTTATAGTATTTTTTCTCATCAAAGTTTCTTTCATTTATACTTTCGATTATTTCTTCCTGTGATAACATTTCATTTATATTTATTTCTTCCTCTACAAATTCTTTATCATCTACGGGTATGAATTCTGTTTTTAGTGCTTTTGACTTTTCATCTATTTCTCCGAAGTATCATTCCATGAGAGCCAAGTTCGTCAAATCCAAGTGATATAAGAGAACCAGGATTTACTATTTTTTGTTCCTCTTCTTCATTATATGAAATTTTGTGTATATGTCCTAATGCGACATAATCAAAGCCAAGTTCCTTTAGGCTCGATTTTTTTATTGGGTTATAAAGTGCTCCATCCTCTCTGCTTCCATCTATTGTTCCATGTGTTAATAGTATGTTTATCTTATCTTTCTCGTCTATTTTTATGCTTTCATACTCAGAATTTCTCATGTAAAAATCTTCAAATCCATACCCATATATGTTTACATTTTCTTCTTCTATCTTCTCTATTTTTGATGTAAATATTTTTACATTTGGTGCCCAATTATATCTTGCATAATATGAGTTCTTTATATATGGGTCATGATTACCTGGTACAATAAATACTTTTGTATCCAATATGGTTTCAAATAATTTGTTTATGTAATCTATCGTGGACTGTTTTACATATTCTTGTTCATATAAATCTCCGCATATAAATAGATAAGGTATGTTATTTTCCTTTATATATTCTACTACTTTTTTTATTGCATTTCTTTGATCCAATCTTCTTTTTTCGGCTAATCCTCTTGTTTCAAGTGTTGTAAATGGAATATCTAAATGCACATCTGCAATGTGTACAAATTTCATTTTTTCCTCCTAATTCATATGTTTTATTTGACTTTTTTTAATTTTATGTTATAATTTTTATATTAGTTTAATTTCACACAAATACTATATATTATTTTTTCATAAAAAACAAGCGAACAGAACAAATTTTCTCAAAAATAATTGACAAAGCGTAAAATGTGTTATATTATTAAAGTGCCTTTCTATAAAGGTAGAAAGGAGGTTACAATCTATGCGCAACTTGTTAGAACTATTTAAGCTTATAGTTTTTTATATTATTGTAAAAAATTTAAGCAAATAGCTCAAAAAGAAAAGACTAGGAAAGTGCATTCCTAGTCTTTTAAGTTACAATCATACGCAACTTTTGACGTCATAATTATTATAACACCTATTTTATCATATGTCAAATTTTATTTTTTATGTCATTAAAATTTTAGTCTTGCTTTATTCCACTGGTCCAAATAGCTCATCAAATTTAGCTTCCAGCTCTTTTTGTAAATCCATATCTACATCTTTTTCTTCCACAGCTTTTTCTTCTACTGGTTTTTGCTCTTGCTCTTGATTATCTTCTGTTGGAAGTACTGGTGCTTCTTTGTTATCTTCTTCAAATAAATCATCCAAGCTTTCTATTTTTAAATCTTGCTGTCCGCCACCCTTTTTGCTATCTTCAACGTATGGATTATATGGGTTATATTTTCTCCAGTTTCCTCTATCTATATCTCTTGCTGCATTATGGCTTAATGTAAATTCTGCAAGTTTTCTCGCTTCTGGTCTTGTGAAGTAATAATATTTCTTTGCTTTTATTGGCCTTACTCCTTTTTCGAATATTATACAATAATCATTATCGAATCTTCTAAGTTCATCTGGAGTAAGAAGTGCTCTTGCATTTATTTGGTCTGATACACTTTCTCCTTGCATCCAAAATTGTCTATCCCTATTTACCGAAATGCTTTCTCTTTCTACAGTTTTCTCCCCTAATGCTTTAGAAAAGTATTCAACTGTTTTTTGAGAGTTACTTCCTAAGAATATGTGTGTATCACAGTTACCAATTATTGTTTCGTATGATTTTTCGTATACGGCTTCTAGTTGGTCTAAGTTCTGAAGTATAACACTAAACTGTATTTTTCTGCTTCTACTTGTAGATATTTTCTTATCAAAATCTGGTACTTTTCCTATGTTTGCAAACTCGTCTAATATAAAATATGTAGGCATTGGTAGTGTTCCACCACTTAAATCTGCAAAATCATATAATTGTTGTATCATCTGTGCAAAGAATATTGTTAGTAAGAAGTCATAAGCTGTGTGCGTGTCTGATGATATAACATATACTGCTGTTTTTCTTTTTCCTATTTCTTCAAAATCAATCGTATCTGTTGATGTAAGTTCTGCTATTTCTTTTGAATCAAATTTTCCTAGTTTTGATTGAAGTGAGCTTAGTATTGACCCATATGTCTTTTCTGGTGCTATTTCTATTGATTTATAATACATTCTTGCTGGATGATCATATGGTAGCTGGCTCATTAATTCTGAAAGTAAGTTGTTTCCACCACTTGTGTTTGCTGCTCTAACTAATTCTGCACAGCTTGCTAAGTTTTGTTCTTCTTCTGGTCTTGTTGCTATTAAATAATATATTAATGCTTTAAGTAGCATTTCTGCCATATCATCCCAATATGGATCAGCTGTACTACCTTCTACTTTTTGTCCCTTTACTATTGTATTTGCTATAACATCTACATCTAATTCTGAAGAAATATGCATAAGTGGGTTATATCCATCACTGTTTTGTGGTCTAACCAAGTTTAGAACTTTTATATCGTAACCATTTTTTTGTAAGAATCCTGCTGTCTTATCATATAATTCACCTTTAGGGTCTGTAAATACATAAGAACCTAGCATTTGATATGCATTTGGAATTGAATATGATGCAGATTTACCAGATCCTGAACCGTCCAACTACTAATACATTTATGTTTCCTCTTTTATCTACTGGAAGGTAATTATTCTCTGCAAGCAATATTCCTTTATTTCTACTTAATACTTTGTATTGTTCTCCTCTTCCTGCCCAATCGCTTGAACCTTGTTCTATATCTGAGAACTCGTTTTTAGGAGCTGTTCTTACAAATCCTATAAACATTGCTATTCCATATATTAATGTACATTTCCAAAGTAAACTAAAGAACTCTGATATGTACTTTCCAAAGTTTCCGAATTACATCTCCAAAATTAGAATATGCTCCTACAAATCGATTTATAAATTCTTCAAAATTAAATGCACCACTTGCTGTCGCCATATACTGCGAATATGCTAATGGTGCAACAAGTACTATGGTCATAAATAACCATAGTACTGCAAATATTATAAATCTTCCCTTATTCCTTCTTATTGTTCCTTCAATTTTATAATGCATATATTTTCACCTACTCTTTTGTTATATACTATCTCTCAACTTCTGCTTGTTTATTTTCAGTTAAAACTCTGCCATTCTTCTTTCTTCTAATTATCTCTCCATTTGGAGCTATTTCAGCTTCATATTCAGAAGCAGATAATGTTAATACACCATCTTTATCTTGAAAACCGAGCATTTTTAGTAAAGCATCATTATCAAATTCTTTACCCTCTACTTTTAATTCTGTTTTTTCTTCATTAGATGCAAAGTTTGTATATGCAATTTCTAGGCTATCATTCTTTCCTGCTGGTTTTTGTTTCTTTAATCTTTTTTCTGCCATTTTTTATCCTCCTAATTTTCTCTTATTTCGAATGCGAAATAAGACTTATATGGTTTAAGCTTACATTTTCCTTTTACTTCATTTGTTTTTTCATCAAAGTATAACCTTGGCTTTACTTCTTCTGCTGTTTCAGGGTCTATTATTGATATTGCCCTTTTTAAGTTAGGCGTGTAATTAAACTCTTTATATTCTGTTGGCTCTTCTGAATATAATGTATTGAATTTAAATGGAGCTGGTTTTTTAGTTATTTTTACTTCATCTCCAAGCAAAATCCCCATATTTATTACTACTTTTTCTTTTCCAAAAGATAATATTACAAGTTGGTTTCCATCAGGTGATGGTTCGTCTACAAAATATGTTTTCCTTGTTGAATCTCCTCTAATTTCTGCTGTATAATCTAATCTCTGAACTGTGTACTTTGGGAATTCTTTTAAATATTCCTTTTCAGTTTTATTTACTTGATATATTACTGTATTTATACCTTTGGGGTCTGTTATGCTAAAATGTTTACCTTGTATTATCTCCATTTTCGCACCTCTTTCCATTATGCTTAGCTTGTCTTTAGTTTTTTTCACTAAACATAATTATACATTATTTTTGCGCATTTGTCAACATTATCCAGTATTTTTACTATATATTGTTTATCTTGGATTAAAATTTGATGCTTCTTTTAGCTTTTCATATAACGATATTTCTTCTTCACTTAAATTTTTAGGTATCATTATTTTTGTTTCTACAATTAAGTCTCCTCTTCCACCTTTGCCATCTTTATAACCTTTCTGTGCAATTCTAATCTTGTCCCCACTTTGTATTCCTTTTTGTATATAGACTGTTTCCTGTCCATCTATTCCTTCTATCGTAACTCTTGCTCCAAGTACTGCTTCCCAAGGTGTTATCTTTAAATCTGTATAAAGATTACATCCTTCAAGTCTAAACTTTTTATCCTTTTCTATATTTATTTTGATTAGTAAATCACCGTTTTTTCCACCATTTTCTCCTGATTTTCCTTGACCTACTAATCTAATTTTTTCATTGTTTCTAATTCCTGCTGGAATTTTTACTATGAAATTCTTCATTTTGCCATCAACTGCTCGAAGTGCAATTTTTTTGTTTCCACCAAAAAACGCTTCTTCTATGCTTACATTAATTGCAGTTTCAACATTTTCGCCCTTTACCTGTGGCTTTTTATTTTTTACTTTTGGCTCTTCTTTTTCTTTCTTTGCGCCAAAAAACATATTTACTACTTCTCCAAATACTGTATTACTATGATTTACGTCTTTACCATAGTTTTCTTTATTCTTCTTTTTTCCTATATTGCTATTCCAACTTCTGTCGTATTTCCTACGGCTTGCTGAGTTTGATAGTGTTCTATATGCCTCATTTATATCTTTAAAGCGTTCTTCTGCCATATTAGAGCCTTCATTCATATCTGGATGATACTTTTTGGCTTGCTCTCTAAATGCAATTTTTATTTCATCAAGCGTTACTTTATTTGTTTCAAATCCTAGTATTTTATAATAATCTTTAAATATCATTTAACATCCTCCACATTCATGGTGCAATAATTATATCATTTATCTAGTGCTAATTCAATCAATTTATCTAATAATTTACTATAATTTATTCCATCATTTTCGAATAATTTTGGGTACATACTTATTCCGAGTAAACCCTGGTAATGTATTTATTTCATTTAAAATTACATCTTCTGTTCCCTTTTCTATAAAGAAATCTACTCTTGATAAGCCCTTACCATCTATTGCCTTAAATGCTTTTATTGCTAGAGCTCTTATTTCATCTTGCTTTTCTTTTGTAATCTTAGCAGGTATTTCTGTCTTTGATTCTTGATTTTTATATTTTGCATCAAAGCTATAAAATTCATCTGCAGCTTTTACTTCTCCAACGCATGATGCCATAACTTCTTCATTGCCTAAGACCGCACACTCAACTTCGCGTCCTACGATTCCTTCTTCTACTAAAATTTTCTTATCATATTTGCTTGCATATTCTATAGCTTCTTTTAGTTCCTCATTATTGTTCGCCTTATTCACTCCAACACTTGAACCTGAATTAGAAGGTTTTATAAACATTGGATATCTTAAGTTTTTTTCTATAATTTTACTTACTTCATCTAATGTGCATATTTTCTCATTGAAGTTTTTGTCTATGTATATATAATTTTCTTTAAATCTTCTTATGTATTCTGACTTTGCCTGTCTTATTCCTGTTTTCTCAATTATAAGTTTCGTATATACTTTATCCATTGCAATGCTTGATGCAAGTACTTTACATCCAACATAAGGAACTTTTACTAACTCAAACAATCCCTGGATTGTTCCATCTTCTCCATATAATCCATGTAAAACTGGGAAAATGACATCTTGTTTCTTTAAAACTTCTATTACATTGTCAATTCTTTTTAAATCTGTTAGCTTTTCTTCAATTCCTAACACCTTTATTTTTCTTATATCTTTTGCATATTCATACCATGTTCCGTCACTATCTATGTAAATCGGTGTAATCTCATATTTTTCTTTATCTAATTTTTCTATAACCGAAGTACCTGATACTATGGATACATCATGTTCTGTGGACATACCACCAAAAATAACCGCAAGTTTCATTTTAACCTCCATTTTGCTTTTATACATGCAAAAAGCGTTTACGATAATTGCTTTATGTTAACATTTTTTCATTTGTGTGGTATATTTTCTTTATTCTTTTTTTTCAATGCCAGCTGTGATTTCATTAAACTTCATGCTATTAGATGCTTTTACTAATATGTAATCGTTGCTTCCAGCTATGCTTTTTATTTTTTCTATTGCTTCTTCCTTTGTATCATATGTGAATATTTTTTCTTTGCTAAAGCCTAATTCTTCTGCTTTTTTTGCTATATATTTTGCTAAGTTTCCTACTGTTATTAATATATCTATATTGTTTTTGTATAATTCTTCTCCAACTTTTTCATGGAGTTCTCTTTCAAAGCTTCCTAGCTCTAACATATCACCTAATACTGCAATTTTTTTACCGCCTTTTAAAGAGCCTAAATATTCTATCCCTGCTTTCATTGAGTCATAGCTTGCATTATAGCAATCATTTATTATTGTTGTATTATTTATTCCTTTTTTTATTTCCATTCTTCTTTTCGTAAGTTCAAAATCTTTTATTCCTTCAATTATTTTTTCCATTGGAATATCATTATTTAGCCCTACGCATATAGCACATAGACTGTTACTTATAAAGTGCTTTCCTCCAATGTTTATTGTAACTTTATAGTCTTTTCCTCCTACGTTTACTGTAAACTTGCTTCCGTTTTCATCTGATGTAATGTCTTTTGCCATTATATCACTTTCGTTATCTATTCCAAATGTAATTACTTTTCTTTTTCCTTTATTTTGTAGATACCAGTTATGTAGCATGTCATTATCATTGTTTATAACAAGTGGTGCATCATCTTTCATTCCCTCTAGAATTTCCATTTTTGCTTTTAAAATATTTTCTCTTGAGCCAAGCTCTCCTATATGTGATGTTCCTATGTTTGTTATAACTGACATTGTAGGCTTAGCTATTCTTGTAAGCTTACTTATCTCTCCAAAATGATTCATTCCCATTTCTATTACTGCTGCTTCATGTTCTTTTAATCCTAGAATTGTTAATGGAACTCCTATATGGTTATTGTAATTTCCTATTGTTTTTAATGTATTATATTTTTTTGACATTACGCTTGCAATTATATCTTTTGTGCTAGTTTTTCCAACACTACCTGTTACTCCAATCACAGGTATATTGTATTTGTCTCTTTTGTAGCTTGCTAAAGTTTGTAGGGCTTTTATTGTATCTTCTACTTCTATGATTATTTTATCTTTATATTTAGAAATTAAATCTTGCTCTATTTCTATATTTTCTATTATGCATGCTTTTGCTTTATTTTTAAATGCTTCTTCAAAAAAGTTACTTCCGTTAAACTTTTCTCCCTTTATTCCAACATATGTATCTCCTTCTTCTATCTCTCTTGTGTCTTTTTTGAAGTTTCTAAGTAGTTCTTCTTCTTTTCCACATATTAATTTAGCATTACACAATTCTAATATATCTTTGACTTTTATTTCTTTCATCTTTTCCTCCAATTTAATATATGCATTATTCTATCACATTATTTATAGAAATAAAAGAGTACATATATTTTTTATTGCGATAAATAATTCATTTTAAAAGAAGTGGCTCGTGAGCCACTTCTTGATTAATATTTGTTTCTATTGTTTGGTACATTTCTATCTGAAAATTATCGCTTTGTACATACTCAGTATACATTTTACGACACTAGAAACGAGGATATTGGATCTGCTCTTAAGGTTTCGTCCTTGTACTGCCACAACGTGTGCACTTCTGGGTACCTGTAGATATAGATGCAGTGCACGTTGTGGAATAGGTTCCGCTATACCAAGTACGGCCGCAGATTGAGCAAGTATATTTGTAATACCCTGAGTGACTTGAACCCGAGTTTGGGCAGTGCCAATGTTCCTCTAACCCATAGCAGTTACCATTAGCCTCTTCCCTTCCGACCATTTGGACACTTTACGTGCAGCCCCCCAGTACTCGAACCTGTCATAACTAACGTTTTTCCACAAGCCTTAGTCTCATCTTCCCAATTATGCCCCAAAGCAGCTGAACTATAGTAAGATGTATATGAACTACATCTTGTACACCTGTAATAAGAATAACTAGGACTCGTACAAGTTGCTGAAGAAGTATACCAATAGTCTGAGTA
>CANRCJ010000024.1 GCA_947629105.1 uncultured Clostridia bacterium
TTTGTTGTATTCTACATTTTCTGGTTTTCCTAATGGCTGATAGTTTCCAAATCTATCCTTAAAATATAAACATTTTGTATTGTAATCCTTATATGTTTCTTCCATTTTCTTCTTCCTTTCTTTCTACCAAAGTGCCATTATCAAATCTTTTGTTTAATTCATCTTCTATTTGCTTTATTGTACTTTGGTGCGTTTTTATTTCTCTTTTTTCGCATATTAAGCATCTCATTAAATATGCATTTGACATTTCTCTAATCTCCATCATCTTCACCTGCAATTCTTTGACATTTTCTTTTTGTAGTCATTTGTACTTCATCAAAACACTGTTCACATAAAATATCACCTTCAAAAATGTAATATTCTTGATTTTTATATATTGGACTTCCACAAAAATCACATTCAAAATATTCCTCCATTTCTTGTGGGTCGTTTGTTATTCTTTGTTCTTCCCAATATTTATCTTCATTCATCTCATTTTTCCTTTCATAAGAATTTGTTTGACTTATTTTTGATTTTTTTGTATAATATTTTTGTTAATTATTTACTAATAGGACTAGATATTTATTAAGCATTAATATCTAGTTCTAGTATTTTATTTCTGTAACTTTGTATAGATAATTCTGTAATATTATCTAATGTTGTAGTTTTTTGTTTCCATTGCATAGGTGTATTTATTGTTTTTTGGATTTGTTCTAAGATTGAAATAAAATCGTTGATGTCATCTTTTTTGTTGTAATATAATTGATGATTAAGTCTGTTTACTTCTTCTTGCAATTTTTCAATTTGTTTTGACTTTTTTCCGAATAAAAGGCATACTATTTTCCCCCTTCCTTAATTAAAATTAAATTAAGTTTCATCTGTTCTAAAGTTTGTTTGTGCCAGTTGTAAATTGAATTACATCGACTTTGTTTCTTTAGTTGCTTTAATAAATTTTGGTATTTATCTAACATAATTTTCTCCTTTGCTATAAAATTCCCAATTCATCGTGTCTTACATTGAAAAATTCTTCAAATTTATCTCTTTTAACTAAGTATGGTTTTGTATATGTCTGTACTGGCAACTCTTTGCATTTGAATATTTTATAAACTGCTGGTAATGACATTCCATATTCATTTACAATATCTTCTGGACTTAACAATACTTTGTCAGTTCTTTTTGGTAACGTATTTTCCTTTTCCATTTTTCTTTCCTCCTTTACTTCTATTTAATTTTTGCAAGTTCTTTTAGCAAATCTTTTGCTTTACATTTAATAAGTATTTTCATTTGTATCACCTCCCATTTTGTTTACTGTGTGTGAACTTTTTAGTTAAAAAAAATTTTATCTGTGTCTGCTGTCGGAAATTTATTTTTAAATATTTTTATTGTTTGAACACTCGGATTTTTAGCACCACACTCAATTTGTTTATAAAAGGAGAGTGAAATTCCCCAAATATTTGCCATTTCTAATTGAGTTTTGGTAATAGAATTTCTAAATTCCTTTAATCTATTTTGCATTTTTCCATCCCCTTTCTTGTTCACTGTGTGTATAATATCACTGTAAGCGAACTTTGTCAATACTTTTTTTAAAATTTTTCTTGACAGTTCACTCATTGTGTGCTACAATGTAGTTATATCAACAGAAAAGAGGTGTAAAAATTTTTGAATAATATAAAAAAATTACGAATTAGTTTTGGTTATACCCAACAAGAATTAGCTGATAAAATGCAACTATCTAAAAGTACAATAGCAATGCTTGAAAATGGCAGTAGGTTGCCTAGTATTGATACATTAGTAAAACTAAGCAATATTTTTAATGCTTCTACTGATTATGTTTTAGGAAATACAACAATGAAAAATCCAAAAAAATATTTAGAAAATGAACTATCCAATCTTAACTTAAATAGTAAAGAATATGATGCTATTATGAATGATGTAATACAAAAACAAGATATAAAATTAATTAATCCTGAAAATGTTAATATTAATAATCTAAGCAAAGAACAAAAAGTTAATTTAATTTTATCTGAGGTTTATGTAGATTATTTAAAATCAAATGCTATTGATTGGAGGAAAGAAAAACAGTTACACCCTGATTTAGATTTTGCTAACCCAACAGATAAAGAATTTGATTTTATTAAAAAACATAATGAACCTATTGATGAAAGTTTTTTTAACGTATTAAAAAAACTCGATAAAAATAAAATTCTTCATAAAGAACAAAGTAATGTATTCCCTACTACTGATATCCCTCAAAAATATCCAGTATTAGGCAAAATAAGTGCTGGATTACCGCTTCTAGCAGTAGAAAATATTGAAGGATATATGTATGCTCCATCTTCTAAAATACAACAAGGGTACGATTATTTCTTTTTAAGAGTACAACGGAGATAGTATGAATCTAAAATTCCCAGATGGTTGTTTATTATTAGTTCAAAAACAACCAGAATTGGAAAATGGTCAAATTGGAGTTATTATGGTAAATAGTGATGATGCAACAGTAAAAAGGTTTAAAGAGGAAAATAACCTAATTATATTAGAACCTATGTCTTCTAATCCAGAACATCAAGTTCAAATATATAATCCACAAAAGATTAAGATTGAAATTATAGGAAAGGTTATCTGTTCTATAACAGATATAAATTAATTTATTTAGGAGGTATTAAATGGATGATAAAAATACAGAATTAGAGGAAGCAGTTAATCAATATTATGAACATGCTCAATTTATGCTTAATGAAGAAGACAATAATGCAATTAAAACAATAATAGAAGCATTAGAAGAAAATCATTTAATTTAATAAAAAAGATAGTGTGCCGTCTCACAAACAAACACACTATCATAAGTCAAAACAAAATCTTACGAAAAGACTTTGTACTTTAATTATACAGTATTTGTATATAAAATGCAAGCTCTTTTTCGTAAGTAGAAAAGGAGTTTTATTATGGAAGAAAAAAAACAAAAAAATGGAAGCCCAAAGGCTGTAGCAAATGGAGAAGGAAGTTTTTACAAAAGTGAAACACTAGGTCGTTTTATATTTCAATATACAGAACCTTCTGGTAAAAGGCAAACACTTAGACAAAAGAAAAATGAAAGTGAAAGAGCTTTTAGAAAAAGAGTTACTGCTGTAAAAGATAAATTGGATAATGGTACTTATATTGCAAAAAGTAAAGATACTTTTATAGAAATATTAAAAAAATATGTTGAACAAAAACATAAAGACGGAAGAATTAGTGATAGATCTTATGGTAGAGAATTATTTACTGTTCACCAAATAGAAAATACTTGTAGTAGTTTTATAAATAAGCCTATACAAAAAATAACAATAGAAGATATTGAATCTTGCAAAGAAAATATAAGACAATATTCTAATGAAAGTATTACTAAAATATGGTCTACTATAAAAAAAGTATTTCAAATTGCTTATTCAAGAAGAAAAATACCCTACAATATTATGTTAGATGAAACTCTTATAAAACCTATATCTATAAAAACAAATAGAAAAATTGAAGCACTAACTATTGAAGAAGAAAATAAGTTGATTGACGTATTAAACAATCAAGAATACAACCATAAATATAGAGACATAATATTACTTCAATTATATACTGGTATGAGAATTGGAGAGATTTTAGCATTAAGCAAAGATTGTATTGATTTTAAAAATAATACTTTAACAGTATATCGTACCCTTACCCAAGATGATAATTATCATATTGTTATGGGAGACCATACCAAAACATTTAAAAAAGCATCTGGAATTGATAAAGGTAAAAGAACTTTTCCTATGAATAATAATGTAAAGTCTTTAATAAATAAGATTATTTCAACTAAAATTAGCAATATAAATGGTTTATTGTTTTGGGATAATCAAAATCACACATATATTACTCCTTCTGAAATAAATTCTTATCTAAAAAGAATAAATGATAAATATAATATTGCTAATTCATCTATTCATTCACACAGATTAAGACATACATTTATTACAAGATGTGTAGAAAGTGGTCTTAACCTTAAAGTTATTCAAACATTAGTAGGTCATGTTGATGGTAGTTCTATAACATCAGACGTTTATACTTCTGTTTCTAACGATTTTATGATACAAGAACTAAGCAAAATCAATATTGACAATACAAATTATATGTGCTAAAATTCCTATTGCATTAATATTGCATTAATTTACAAGCAGGGTTTGGCTGAATATATTGAATTCTGTAAGGTTGTAAGAAAAGTATATCCTTCTACCCCTGCCATTTTTTTATTTGGAGGGGCCATGGAAAGCTTAAGAAATATATTTAAAAAATTTTTAACAAGGGAAGTTATTTTTTATGCAATCTTTGGTGTCCTTACGACAATTGTTAATTTCGTTGTATTTTATATTTTAACTAAATTAGGTCTTGAAGAAAACATATCTAATATTATAGCAGTAATTGCAGCAGTTCTATTAGCTTATTTTACAAATAGAAAGTTAGTATTTAATTCTCAAGCTGTAACTTTTAAAGAAAAAATTATTGAATTCTACAAATTTATCTTAGGACGTATTTTCACAATGGTATTTGAAATTATTGGATTTTATTTATTATTCAATATTATTGGAGTTCAAGAACTTATTAGTAAACTTATAATAACTGTTTTAGTTGTAATTCTAAACTTTTTTATTAGTAAATTTTTCGCATTTAAAAAATCAAATTAGTAGATATATAACTTTTTCGTGAGGCTACTTTTTTATTTGGAGGTAGCTTTTATGAATAATTTATTTTCTTATTCTTTTTTATTTATTATCATAATTATAATTGTAATATCTTGTATTTCTCCTATTTCAATTTATGAAACTTCGAATTATGGAATTAATCCTGATGATATATCTATAAGTTCACAAGGATACGTTTGGCCACTACCAGGGTTTTCTAGGATTTCATCTTATTTTGGTTTAAGAAAATCACCAACGGATTTTGCATCTTCCTATCATTCTGGACTTGACATCCCTGCTAAAGAGAATACCTATTTTTTAGCAACTATTTCAGGCACAGTAACTTATACTGGATTTAATGGCTCTGGTGGTTATACAATTATTTTGGAAAATGATAATATAAGAGTTTCATATTGTCATGTTTCGCCTAATTTTTTAGTAAAGAAGCGGAGATAATGTACAGCAAGCACAAGTTATAGGTCAAGTTGGGCCTTATCATGTTTATGGTATATTAAATAATCCATATAAAGATAATGATGGCTTACCAACAAATCGGTGCAACAACTGGTTGTCATTTACATTTCGCAATAAAAATTAACAATGTATATCAAGACCCTTTATTATTTGTTGAAATAAAAAAATAAAGGCGATATTTTACATATCGTCTTCATTTTCGTTATTCTCATCTTCTTCTAAATCTTCATCATCTTCCTCGTAGTTATCATCATTGTCCTTGTCATCTTCGCATTCATCACATTCCCCATTACATTCATGTTCACATCCGCATCCTTCATCATGCCAATCTAATTCAATTAGATTATCGCATTCAGGACATCTTACTTCATGTTTAAAACCATCTGAGAAATCTTCTGTAAATTCAGTATTACAGTATGGACAAATTATTTCAAAATCACATTCTGGAGAAATGTACATTTCTTTTTCTATGTTATTTATTACTTTTTCCATTGTTGCAATTCTTTTTGTTAGTTCTTTTTCTCTATCAATCATTACATTTAATCTTCCAAGATTTAATTCTGCAAGTTTATCTATTTCATCTAAGAATAACAAAGATATGTTGTAGACTTGAGATTTAATATAATCTAAATCTTCCTTATTTTTGATATTTTTCTCAATATCTTGTAAAATCTCATTAAATCTTTTCTTTAAATTAGACATTTTAATTAAACTCCTTAAATTCTTTCCATATACTCGCCAGTTCTTGTGTCAATACGTATTATGTCTCCAATTTCAACAAATAAAGGAACACTTATTTCTAGACCATTTTCTAGTTTTGCAGGTTTTCCAGATGTTGTAGTAGTATTTCCACTAAATCCTGGTTCTGTATATGTAACTTCTAACTCAACAAATATAGGTGGTTCAACTGCAAATACTTTACCCTTAAATGATAATGTTTTTACAGTCATATTTTCTTTTATGTATTTTAAACTATCACCTAATTGCTCTTTATTAAGAGGTAACTGTTCATATGTCTCATTATCCATAAAATAATATAAATCTCCATCATTATATAGATATTGCATTTCTCTCTTTTCAATTTCAGCTCCTTGCAATTTTTCTGATGGGTTAAATGTTCTTTCTAATACTGCTCCTGTTATTACATTCTTTATTTTTGTTCTGACAAATGCTGCTCCTTTTCCTGGTTTTACATGTTGGAACTCAACTACTCTAAATACTTGACCATCTAATTCAAATGTTGTTCCATTTCTTAAATCTCCTGCCATATATACTTCTGCCATTATTTTTCCTCCATTCTAACAATGCCTTTCGCATTTATTATAAATAATACTTATATATTTTATACTATTTTTTTGATAAAATCAATACTTCTATGGCATTTTAAATAAAAAGCTTTGTATTTATTATATGTTTTTTTCAAAAAAGTATGTATTTATTATAAATTTTATGATAAAATATATAAAAATGATTTGCCGATATAGCTCAGTTGGTAGAGCAACTGATTCGTAACCAGTAGGTCGGGAGTTCGATTCTCCCTATCGGCTCCAAATATGTAAAAACGTCACACTGATAATATAGGTGTGACGTTTTTAATCTTATTTTAAAATAATATTATACATATATTCTAGGAACTCTTTTACTTATAGAACATATTATTTCATATGGAATAGTATCTAAATGTTTTGCAATTTGTCTAATATGCTCAATATCTTTAATTATAGTAACTTTATCACCTACATGAACGCTGTCATCAACTTTAACAAATAGCATATCCATACAAATATTTCCAACTATTTTATATTCTTTATCATTTATATAAACATCTCTGCCGGTATTTTTTCTAATGATTCCATCAGCATATCCAATTGGAACTACTGCAATTTTTTCCTTTCCATTCACTTTATATGCTCCGTTATATCCAACTGTTTCATCATTAACATCATTGATTTGAATAACTTCACTATATAGGCTAAATGTTGGTAATAGGGTGATATCATTACACTCCATAAGTCCATACATAGCAATTCCTAACCTACATCCATTGCTATATGGTAATTTTGAATAATTCATTGTTGCATCACTTGCACCAATATGTACTATTGGAATTTTTGATAAATCAATATCTGAAGTTATTTCTTCAAATCTAGAATATTGCTTTAATGTCGTTTCTTTATTCATAGCATTAAATATATGTGTATATATTCCCTCAAGTATTAAACTGCTATTTTTAATTTTTTTGTACATTAAATTAAATTCATCTTTGCTGCTTACACCTAGTCTGTTCATGCCCGTGTTAACTTTTACATGAACTTTCAAATTATCATGTTTTTCTGATAATACTTTATCTAAATATTCTAAATTACTAATTGTGACAGTAATATTATTTTGAATACACTTTTCAATATATTCAGATGGAATTATTCCTAAACAAAGGATAGGAATATTCTTAATCTCCTCTCTTATTTCTAGAGCTTCTCCAAGGGTTGCAACAGCCAAATAATTACATCCTGCATTTATTATAGTTTCTACAACTTTAATATGGTTATGACCATAACAATCAGCTTTTACTACTCCAAAATAATATCTGTAATCATTATATTTCTCAATTAGTTTCTTTACATTTGATTCTATATTTTTTAAATTCACTTCTACGTAAGTATTTCTATTCATTTTCTCCCTCTTTCCTTATGAATTATACTACTTAATATTACTTTATGCAATAAAAATATTATATAGAATATATTTTTGTGGATATTTTCTTACTCCTGTAAGGGAAATTTGCATTTTTCCATATTATATGTTATAATTAATGTGTAAAGTAACCTAATTTGGTTACAAAGCACATTTTCATTTATTTTAAAGGAGGAAATACATCTATGTCTAACTACTTGTTCATAGGCGAAAGACTTCCTCAGGAGTGCATCGACGATCTGAATGATCGCATCCAGAAATTCCTGAGTAAGAGTGAGCATGCAAGCTCCGAGAAAAGCTTCAGTTCTCGTCGTTTCGAGCTTGAAATTGCCGAGGGTTCCAACTCTCAGGTCATTAGCAGGCCCGTCATCCGCGATCTTGCACAGTCTCGCTACGTCGACAACCACACTCGTGATGAGTATCTCTACCTTGAGTTTACTCTGGAAGGAATCGAATGGACCATATATGCCGTTTCCGTTCCTGTCGTTCCCTACTCTGGTGAATGCACTCGGAGTAAGACCGTATGGAGAGACCTTCCTCAGGGCATGTGTGAACTGCTGTGGGACTTCGCCAAAGAGCGTATTCCCACCCTTGAACGGTAATCCTTTAAAAGCGAAGAGAGCCCGCATATTGCGGGTTCTCTTTCTTTTTAATTATACCATTCAAATTCCCAATCAAGAATTTTTACCGTATCTCCTTCTTTTATTCCTAATTTTCTAAGCTCATCATCAACTCCTATTGAGTTTAAGCTTTTTTGTAGATAATGCATTGATTCTCTATCTTGTATATTTACCTTTCTCATTAATCTCTCGATTGCTGGTCCTTTTACTATAAATTCATTCTTATTAACTTCTACTTCAAAATCTTTTTCATTTTCATCTAATGTATAGACTTTTCTTTCTTCTACTTCAATCAAGTCTTCTTTTGGCAATTCTTTTAAAACATCTGATACATGTTTCATAAGTTCGTTTATTCCTTGTCTTGATGCAGCAGATATCTTAAATATCTCCATATTTTCTTTTTTAGCTACTTTTTCTAAGTTTTTATATAATTCTTCATCTTGCATAACATCTATCTTATTTGCGACAATTATTTGCTTTCTCTTGCTTAATTTTTCATTATATTTTTTTAATTCTTCTTGTATTACATAGAAATCATCTACTGGTTTTCTTCCTTCTTGTCCTGATACATCTATAAAATGTAAAAGTAATCTTGTTCTTTCAATGTGACGTAAGAACTGAATCCCAAGTCCTACTCCCTCGCTTGCTCCTTCTATGATTCCTGGAATATCTGCTATAACAAAACTGTCACCATATTCTGTTTTAACAACTCCTAAGTTTGGAATTATCGTTGTAAAGTGATAATCAGCAATCTTTGGTGTTGCAGAAGTTACAATCGAAAGAAATGTTGATTTTCCGCACATTTGGGAATCCGAACAAGTCCAACATCAGCAAGTAATTTAAGTTCAAGAACTACTTCAAGTTCTGTTCCTTTTTCTCCATCTTGTGCGAACCTAGGGGCTTGTCTTGTTGCTGTTGCAAAATGTGAGTTTCCTTTTCCTCCTCTTCCACCAGACAAAATAAGTTCTTCTTGCTTTTCTTCTGATAAATCCGCTAGCACTTTTCCAGTTTTACTATCCTTTACAACTGTTCCCCTTGGCACTTTAATATATAGGTCTTGTCCGTGACTTACCATATTTATTGCTTCCGGCTTCCATTTTGTCCGATTTTCTGCTTTAAATTTCTTCTTATATCTAAAATCTACAAGTGTGTTTGAATCTGGATCTACGACGAAATATATGCTTCCACCATTTCCTCCGTCTCCTCCGTCAGGTCCACCTGCTGCTACATATTTTTCTCGTCTAAATGTGATTGCACCATTTCCACCATCTCCAGATTTAATTATTATTTTTGCATAATCTGTAAACATTTATATTTCCTTTCTTTTAACATATAAATAAATCCAGTCCTAAGTTTATTTACAAAATCATACCAATTTTCTTATATACATCTTCAAGTGTCTTATTGGCTATAGAATATGCTTTTTCTGCCCCTTGCCTGTATATCTTTTCTAAATAATCAGTGTTATTTATTAATTCTTTATATTTTTCTTGCATTGGTTTAAGTTCCTCTATCACAGTTTCTGCAACTGCTACTTTGAAGTCTCCATAGCCTTTTCCTTCAAATTCTTTTTCAATATTTTCTTTAGATTTTCCTGTAATTGCACTATATATAGACATTAAATTGCTTATTCCAGGCTTTTCCTTTATATCAAATCTAACTACATTCTCAGAATCTGTAACAGCCTTTTTGAACTTTTTAAGTATAATATCTGGTTCATCATTTAAAAATATTGAATCATTTGGTATGCTAGAACTTTTACTCATTTTACTCGTTGGATCTTGAAGTCCCATAACTCGCGCAGCAACTCCTTGTATAAAAGGTTCTGGTACCTTAAATGTTTCTCCATATATACTGTTAAATCTTTCTGCCAAATCTCTTGTAAGCTCCAAATGTTGCTTTTGGTCTTCTCCAACAGGTACCAAATCTGCTTGATATAGCAAAATATCTGCTGCCATAAGTACAGGATAAGTAAAAAGTCCACTATTTATATTATCTGCATGTTTTGCAGATTTATCCTTGAATTGTGTCATTCTTGAAAGTTCTCCCATATAAGTATAGCAATTTAAAACCCAAGCAAGTTCTGCATGTAATGCAACTTGTGACTGGATAAATATATTACTTTTATTAGGATCAATTCCTGCTGCTATATATAATGCTAAAAGATTTAAAGTATTATTTCTTAACTTTTCTGGGTCATTTCTTATTGTTAAAGTATGTAAATTTGCTATCATATAATTACAATCATATTCTTCTTGCATTTTTTTCCAATTATTGATTGCTCCTAAGTAATTTCCAAGCGTTAAATTGCCTGTTGCTTGTATTCCACTTAATATAACTTTCTTACCCATGAATGTGTTCCTTTCTATTTCATATTTTCTTTCTCTATTTCAGAAATTAAATTAACTCTAGCTTCATGTCTTCCACCTTCAAATTCAGTTGCTAAGAACTGTCTTACTATACATATTGCTTCGTTTGTTGTTATATAGTCCGCACCTAATGCTAACATATTAGCATTATTATGCATTCTTGCAAATTTTGCTGTTTGTTCTTGATAGCAATTAGCACATCTTACGCCTTTAAATTTATTTGCAACTATTGACATACCTATTCCTGACCTACAAATAACTATTCCAACATCTGCTTTTTTAGTTGATACTTCTTTTGCAACCTCTTTTGCAATACTTGGGTAATCTACACTTTCTTCTGAAAATGTTCCCTTATCAATATATTTTATTTCTTTTTCATCCAAATATTTCTTTATCTCTTCTTTTAATTTATATCCTCCATGATCTGAACCAATTACTATCATATTTTACCTCCATTTATTTTTTTAATCATTAATATAATTTTTTATTTCACTATCTACTCTTTCTATGAACTCTTTTGAACTCATTTGTCCTTCATCTCCAGATTTTCTAGAGCGGACACTAACCTTATCACTTTCTACCTCTTTTTCTCCAATAACAAGCATATATGGTACTCTTTGCAATTGTGCTTCTCTTATCTTATATCCAATCTTTTCATTTCTATCATCTAATTCTACTCTTACTCCAAGAGTTTCTAACTCTTCTTTTATCTTCATAGAATAATCTAATTGATTATCTGATATTGGAAGTATTTTTACTTGTACTGGTGCAAGCCAAAGTGGGAATGCACCTTTTGTTTCTTCTATTAAAAATGCTAAAAATCTATCAAATGTTCCAAGTATTGCTCTATGGATAACAACTGGTCTATGTGGTGCTCCATCTTCTCCAATATATTCAAGTTCAAATCTTTGTGGTAATAAGAAGTCTAATTGACATGTAGATATTGTAACATCATGTCCAACAGCTGTTTTTATTTGAACATCTAATTTTGGTCCATAGAATGCTGCTTCTCCTTTTGCTTCATAGAAATCTAATCCTGACTCTGTTAAAATATCTCTTAACTGTCTTTCTGCCATTTCCCACATATCATCATCATCAAAATATTTTTCTTTATTTTCTTTATCTCTTAAAGATAATCTAAATGAATAATCTTTAAATCCAAAATCTTTATAAACTGAAAGTATTAAGTCTACAACTTTTCTAAATTCCTCTTTTATTTGATCAGGTCTTACAAAAAGGTGTGCATCATTTTGGCACATTTCACGTACTCTTTCTAATCCACATACACTTCCGCTATCCTCAAATCTAAAATCATGCGCAAGTTCACCAATTCTTATTGGTAATTCTCTATATGAATGTAATTTATTTTTATATATTAACATGTGATGTGGACAATTCATTGGTCTTAGGACTAATTCTTCTGTATCTATTTTCATAACTGGAAACATATCTTCTTTGTAATGATCCCAGTGTCCGCTTGTCTTATATAAATCTACATTTGCCATTGAAGGAGTATATACATGTTTATATCCTAGTTTAACTTCTTTGTCCTGAATATATCTTTCAAGTAATCTTCTAACTGTGGCTCCGTTAGGTAGATACATTGGAAGCCCAGAACCTACTAATGGATGTGTCATAAATAGTTCTAAGTCTTTTCCAATTTTTCTATGATCTCTTTGTTTTGCTTCTTCTTGAGCTTCTATATATTCATCAAGTTCACTCTGTTTTGGGAAAGATATAGCATATATCCTTTGTAGCATTTTATTCTTCTCACTGCCTCTCCAATATGCACCTGAAGATGACAATATCTTAACAGCTTTAACTTTTCCTGTACTTTCAAGGTGTGGTCCTGCACAAAGATCTGTA
>CANRCJ010000025.1 GCA_947629105.1 uncultured Clostridia bacterium
CCAAGAAAATATTGGTCAGTATTAAAAAATAGATTAAAAAAAGAAGGAAGTGAACTGACTACAAAATGTAGTCAGTTAAAAATGATGGCTCCAGATGGAAAAAAGTCTATTAAATTTACCAAAAGATAAATGTTTTTTACTAAAAAACTATTGACAATTGAGTACTCATTCACATATAATATAAATATAGTTGAATATTTACTCAACTATGCTGGCAAAAGATAGTAATAGAATGGGAGGTAACAAATGTCTAAGAATGAATTTATATGTGATTGTAGTGTAATACACCAAGATGTAGTTGATAATACGAATAAAAATATGCCTGATGCAGATACATTTAATAAACTTGCAGAATTCTTTAAAATTATAGGAGATACAACTAGAACTAAAATATTATTTGCGCTGGACCAAAATGAGATGTGCGTATGTGATATTGCAAATGTACTAGGAATGAGTAAATCATCTATATCACATCAATTAGGAACTTTAAGAAGAAGCGGAATTGTTAAATGCAGAAAGTCTGGAAAGGAAGTTTTTTATATGCTAGACGATAATCATGTAAAAGAAGTATTTGAAATAGGTATTGAGCATATAGAGCACAAAAAATAAAAGGTTTGGGGTAAAGGAATATGAAAAAGGAAACAGTTAAAGTTATAATATCTGCTATATTATTTTTTATAGCACTTTTAATAAATTTTGGTAATGAATGGATAAACAACACATTATATATAATTTCTTATATAATTGTTGGCTTTGGAGTAATAAAAGAAGCTCTTGAAAATATTACTAAGGGAAAAGTTTTTGATGAAAATTTCTTAATGACAGTTGCAACAATAGGAGCATTTTTAATAGGAGAATATCCAGAAGCTGTTGCAGTTATGCTTTTTTATCAAGTTGGAGAACTATTCCAAGATTATGCTGTGGATAAATCAAAGGACTCAATCTCAAATTTGATGGATATAAGACCTGATTATGCAAATGTAGAAAGAGACGGAAAAGTTCAAAAAGTAAACCCTAATGATGTAAAATTAGATGAAATAATTGTCGTAAAACCAGGAGAGAAAATTCCCTTGGACGGATATGTAGTAGAAGGAAGGTCAAGTCTTGACACAAAAGCACTAACAGGAGAATCTTTACCACGAAGCATAATAGAAGGAGAAGAAGTCTTAAGCGGAAGTATAAACCTAAATTGCGTTATAAAAATAAAAGTAACAAAAGAATATGGAGAATCTACAGTAAGCAAAATATTAGATTTAGTTCAAAATGCAGCAAATAAGAAATCAAAAGCAGAAAACTTTATTACAAAATTTGCAAAATTCTATACACCAACAGTAGTAGCTATTGCTGTAATTCTTGCAATAATACCACCACTTTTAATAGATGGGGAAGTTTTTTCTATATGGATATATAGAGCATTATCATTTCTTGTAGTATCTTGCCCTTGTGCATTAGTTATTTCGATACCACTTAGCTTTTTTGGTGGAATAGGTGGAGCATCTAAAATGGGTGTTTTGATAAAAGGAGGAAATTACCTAGAGGGGCTTGCTAATACAGAAATAGTAGTATTTGATAAGACGGGGACACTAACAGAAGGAGTATTTGAAGTTCAAAAAGTTGAAGCAATAGGTATAAGTCAAGAAGAACTTCTAGAAATTACAGCATATTGCGAGAATTATTCAAATCACCCGATATCATTATCTATTAAGAAAGCGTATAACAAGGAGATAGATGAAAAACAAATCGTTAAGGTAGAAGAACTATCAGGAAGAGGAATTGAAGCAAAAATTGGAAGTCAAGATGTACTAGTTGGAAATGAAAAACTAATGGATGAAAGACAAATAAAATATACAAAATCAAATGATGTAGGAACAATAGTATATGTTGCAATAGATGGAAAATTTTCTGGCTATATAGTAATTGCTGATAAAATAAAAGAAGATTCAAAGGAAGCGGTAAAGAGTTTAAAAAAGAATAATATTAAGCAAATAGTAATGCTGACAGGAGATAGGAAAAATGTTAGCGAAAGTGTTGCTAACAAACTAGGTGTAGACAAAGTATTCGCAGAGCTTTTACCAGATGGCAAAGTAGAAAAGGTAGAAGGTTTGCTTAAGGAAAAGAGCAAAAATGGAAAACTAGCATTTGTAGGAGACCGGAATAAATGATGCACCGGTTCTAGCAATCTCAGACATAGGTATAGCAATGGGAGGAGTTGGCTCAGATGCAGCCATAGAAGCAGCTGATATTGTGCTTATGACTGATGAACCTTCAAAAATAGTAGATGCGATTAATTTATCAAAGAGAACAATGAGAATTGTTAGAGAAAATATAATATTTGCAATTTTTGTAAAAGTGCTTGTACTTATACTAAGTGCACTTGGAATAGCAACTATGTGGGAGGCGGTATTTGCAGATGTTGGAGTTTCTGTAATTGCTGTGATAAATGCACTAAGGGTTTTAAGAGTGAAGTAGAAAAAAATAAAAAAATTTCAAAAATTATTCTTGAAAAATTTTTTCAAAAAATGTATAATAATACAGTCGAAACAGCTTAGAAAGCGTATAATTTCTGACGAAATTATATGCTTGTTTTTTTGCCTTTATAAATAAATTCCCCATATTTTAAAGCAAAAATATAGCGAAAGACAAAATAAAAAAATAGGAGGAAACTAATGGAAAATCAAGAAGACAATAAATATTTAGGCGAAGAAAAAATTTCAAAATTATTATTAAAATTCTCTATTCCATGTATTTTATCACTTTTAATCACGTCACTATACAATATAGTAGACCAGATATTTATTGGAAATAGTGAATTAGGTTATTTAGGAAATGCTGCAACAACGATAGTATTTCCCATTACTATTATTTCTGTTGCATTTGCATGGTGCTTTGGTGACGGAGCAGCAGCATTTATATCTTTATGTCAAGGAAGAAAAGATACTAAAAATGCACACAAAGCGGTAGGAAATAGTATTTTGGTTACTTTTATCATAAGCATTTTATTTGTAATATTAGGCTTTATTTTTATGGAAAAATTACTATTTTTGTTTGGAGCATCTAGTGAGACAATAGGACTTGCAAAAGATTACTTTACAATTATATTATCAGCAATTCCAATTTATATGCTAGGTAATACTATGAGTGCAATCATTAGAGCAGATGGTTCACCAGCCTTTTCAATGTCTGCTACACTTGCAGGAGCAATTACAAATATTATATTAGATCCAGTATTTATATTTGGGCTTAAATGGGGAATACAAGGTGCAGCATGGGCTACAATAATTGGACAAATTTTAACTTTTATTATTTCAGTTATCTATTTCTTTAGGACCAAAACATTTAGATTATGCTTAGATAGCTTTAAAATGGACATAAAACTATTTAGTAATGTTATTAAACTAGGGGTATCAACATTTATAACTCAGATGTCTATTGTTATCATTTCTTTAGTATGTAATATTATGCTTTCTAAATATGGAGCTATGTCAAAGTATGGGGCAGATATACCTATTGCTGTAATAGGTATTTGTATGAAAGTTTTTACAATAGTTATAAATATAATAGTAGGAATTATTTTAGGAGCACAACCAATTTTAGGATACAATTATGGTGCTAAAAAATATGACAGAGTTAGAAAAACATTTAAAACTGTATTATTGTCTACAATTGTTATAGGGCTTATTAGCACGTTAATATTTGAAAGTTGCCCACAAGTAATAATAAGAATATTTGGTACTGAATCAGAATTGTATATGGAATTTGCAGTAATGACATTTAGAATTTTCTTGATGTTTATAACATTTACTTGCATAATTAAGATGTCATCTATATTTTTCCAAGCTGTAGGAAAGCCTTTAAAATCAGCTATAGTATCACTTACAAGAGATATTATATGCTTTGTTCCACTTGTTATTATACTTCCTAATTTTTTAGGTGTACAAGGAGCTTTATGGGCTGCACCAATAGCTGATGCAATAGGAATAATAGTTACATCTATATTAGTTATTGCTTTCTTTAGAAAATTAGGAAGTGAAAAGACAAAGGAAAATGATATAAAAACAGCTATCAAGCCTTCAAAGAGTGGAGTTATTATTACTATAAGTCGTGAACATGGAAGTCAGGGAAAATACATAGGAGAGCTAGTTTCTAAAAAGCTAAATATTCCATATTACTATAAAGAAATGACAGCAATAGCTGCAAAAGAAAGTGGACTTGACAAAGAATTTGTATCTGACATAAATTACAATGCTGATAGATTATACAATCTATATATGAGCACATCACCAGTCCAATATGCAATACAAGCACAGGAAAAAGTAATTAAGAAGATTGCAGAAAACGGTTCTTGTGTTATTGTTGGTAGAGCATCAGATTACGTATTAAGAGATAATAAAAATTTACTTAGAATATTTATTTATGCACCAAAGGAATATAGAGTTTCTAAAATTATGGAAATGTATAAAGATTCAAAGAAAGATGCAATTAAAAATCTAGAAAAATCTGATAAGGCAAGAGCAAGCTATTATAGAATGGTTTCAGGGAAAGATTTTGGAAAACTACAAAACTATGATTTATGCATTGATTCATCTATTGGAGCAGAAAAGACAGCAAATATAATATGTGAGTATGTAAAGAATATATAAAAAAGTTATATTAAACTAAAAAGAAGTAAGATAATTTCTTACTCCTTTTTAGTTATAGAATTAAAATTAATCGCCTATTTCTATATATTTTTTCTCAGGTATAGCTTTCTTTTCTTCCTTTTTAGGAATTTCCAATTTTAGAATTCCGTTCTTGAAAGAGGCTTTAACGTCAGTTTCTGTTATATCGTCTCCAACATAGAAACTTCTTGAACATTCTCCAAAGTATCTTTCTTTTCTTACAAATTTTCCTTTTTCTTCTTCATCATTTCTTGAATCAACTTTAGCATAAACGTTTAAATATCCGTCTTCAATATCAATTCTAATGTTTTCTTTTTCATATCCAGGTAAGTCAATAGTGATTAAATATTTATCGTGTTTTTCTTCAATATCGGTTTGCATAACTTTGCTTGATTCTCTTGAAAAAAACGGATCAATTTCAAACATATCCTCCAATAAATTAAAATCATTTCTTTTTTTAGGTATCATCATCATATAAACCTACTTCCTTTCTTTTATAATGTGCTTATACAATATATTATTTGCAAGCGCATTACAACTTATGTAAAGATTTTTCTCTTTACATAACTTATTATAGCACGTAAATTAGCAAAGTCAATACAAGAGTGCTAAAAATCACAAAAGTTTCACATTTCTTTCATAAAATACATTCCAAATGACTATTTTGTATATTGACAATAACTATACAATGTGATTTAATTATAAAATACAATAGTTAAATTTGTTATTTTTTTAAGGAGGAGAAAATGAAAAATTTAAAAAAATTTGGTGTTATACTAATGGCAATAGTATTTATAACATTATTGTTGTTAGTAGGAGGATGTAAAAAAGTAGAAGCAAAGACAGGAGGAGCATTTGCATATAGTAAGCCAAATGATTTTGTACTACCAGAGGGAGTAGAGCTTAAAGAATATTATGAAAATGAAGATGATACATATGCACAATTTAAATATTATGTACAAAATAATGAAGTAGTACTATTTGCAGTAAATGCTGTAAAAACAAGCGATTCTAAAGAAGTTATCCCAGAAGTTTTCAATGTTCCAAGTACAGTTGAGGGATTACCAGTTACAACTTTAGATGTTCAAGCTTTTTCAATGTCAAAAAAAATAACTAAAATAATATTACCTAATACAATAAAAACTATTAAAGAAAGCGCTTTTGAAGGCTGTACAGCATTAAAAGAAGTTAATATTCCAAGTATGGTAAAAGAAATACCAGATAGAGCTTTCTATGATTGCGAATCATTAGAAAAAGTTACTTTACCAGAAGGAATAACAACAATTGGAGATCATGCTTTCTATGAGTGCAAACTATTATCAGAAATAAAATTACCAGAAACACTTACTACTATAAAAGATTGCGCATTTTATGATTGTTATAAATTAAAAGAAATAACAATTCCAAGCAAGGTAACAAAAATACCAGAAGCAGCATTTAAGTATTGCTATGCTTTAGAAAAAGTAGTTATGCCAGATACAGTTACAACAATAGGAAATTACGCATTTGAATTTTGTAGAAATTTAAAAGAAATAAAGTTACCAAGTAACTTAACATCAATTGGCTATGCAGCTTTTCAATGTAATGAATCACTAGAAAAAATAGATATACCAGAAAAAGTTACAAGCATAGGAGAGTATGCTTTTGATTCTAATTACAAACTTAAAGATGTAAAATTACCAAGCACTTTAAAAGCTATCCCAAGTAGAGCATTTGCAGCTTGTACTTCACTACAATCAATTATTTTACCTGATAGTATAGAAACAATTGAAACAGGGGCATTTGTTCAATGTGAAGCATTAACTTCAATAAAGATACCTGAAAAAGTTAAAACAATTGGTTCAAGTGCATTTGCTGCAACAGGACTAAAAGAAATATCAATTCCAGCATCAGTAGAAAGTATTGGTGAAACTACTTTTGCTGCAGATACTGCTTTAGAGAAAGTATATTGGACTAAAACAGGTGTTGTAATGAATGATAATACTTTCAATGAATGTGACCTTGAAAAGTTAACATTTTATGGATATAAAGATACTTTAGTTGAAAGATATGCAGATGTACAAAAAATAAAATTTGTATATTTAGATGATACTACATCAAATCCAGAAGATACTACAAAGGAATTAGCAGAAATAAATATAAAAGATGGTAATGACAAGGTTAACGCAACAGTCAAAGCAGAAAATACAGCTAAATTAAAAGTTGAAGAGCTTTCATCTAAATCTGAAACATATAAGAATATGTCAAAGAAATTAGGTAACTACAAAGCTGTAGGAGCTTATGAAGTTTCAATAATATCAGGAAAATATACAGGAGATATCAAATTGACATTTGCAGTTGATAAAAAACATGAAGGAAAAGAAGCAATTATATTACATCAAAAAGCAGATGGAACTATAGAAAAATTTGAAGATACAGTAAAAAACGGTCAAGTTGAGGTTGCAACATCTGAATTATCACCATTTATTATTGCAATAAAAGAACCATCAAGCAAACTTGGAGCATTAGATAATTCTCCAAAAACAGGTGATAATAACAATATTTTAGTTGCTACAATAATATCAACAATAACATTAGGTGCAATAGCAGTTGTAAAAGGAAAAAAAGATTAATGGTTTAGAGAGTTATATAAGAGGCAATAAAAATTGCCTCTTTATTAATTCATATTACATTTTGTAAAGGAATGATAGTAAAAATGAAACATGATAAAGCTAAGGAACATCATGGAAAAGCAAATAAGATTATACTAATTGTACTTATAATTATATTTCTTTTATCGATATGTTATATAATATATAATGTATATATAAATTATAGAGATAGAAAACAAAATGATGAACTAGAAAGTAGTATAAGTAGTAATATAAATAACGAAGAAGAGATATTAGATGAATCAAATGGAATAATGGAAAAAGTAATAGAGCTAAAAGAGACAAATGATGATATAAAAGGATGGATAAAAATTGAAGACACTAATATAAATTATCCATTATTGCAAGGAACAGATAATAATTATTATTTAAAAAGAAATTATAAAAAAGAAGTTAGTAATTATGGATCAATTTTTATAGACAAAGATTCAAACCTTGAAGATGTAAACTCTAATGTTATAATATATGGGCATACAATGAAGGACAAAGAGATGTTCCAAAACTTACTAAATTATAAAGAAAAAGAATATTATGAAAAACATAATACAATAAAAATTGTTACAGACAAAGAAGTAATGGAATATCAAATTGCTATAGTATTTAAGTCAAGGATATTTTACGAGAATGAAAAAAATGCTTTTAGATATTATTATTGCACAGATTTAAGCACAGAAGAAAAGTATAATGATTATATTGAGAATTGCAAAAAGCTTCAATTATATGATACAGGAATAGATGCAAAATATGGTGAACAATTAATAACTTTGATTGCTTGTGAATATTCTCAAGAGAATGGAAGAATGGTAATTGTTGCTAAGAAAATTTAAAAATGAATATCTAAGATAAGCTTTACACTATTTTAAAAAATCTTTTCAAACCATCTTTTCATATAAAAAAGTAACTCATCAAGGGAATATGAACTTTCATTTCTAAAATATTTTAAAACTTCCATTAGAATTCCATTCATAAAAAACGAAATATTAAGTTCAAGATATTTATCCATAGAATCGTCTTTTAGTGCATCATAAATTTTACAACTTGCAATATTCTTTAATTTTTCAAGAAATAAAAGAGATTCATTAGCAGATAATAGTAACTTATATGTTTCTTCATTGTCTTTTAGACACTTTATGATATTATCGAAATAATTTATAATATCTTGTTTTGAGTGAAGTTTCAAGTCTTCACTACATAAAAGCTCTATTGTTTGTAACTCATAGTCGTGTGCAACTTCGTATATATTATCATAATGGGTATAAAATGTACTTCTAGTTAGTTCAGCTCTTTTAACTAATTCTGTAACTGTTATTTTTTCTAATTCTTTTTTTTCATTAATCAATTCTGCAAAAGTTTTCTTTATTAGATTTCTTGTTTTGATAGATGAAGAATTTAGACATTGTACTTTCATAATTACATCCTTTCTACAATAAAAATAACATATATGATATTATAACACAGTATTATTAAAAAATAAAGACAATGCTAATAAATGTGTACAAATTTAGACACTTCTTTTAAAATTATACTTCCATTAGGTAGATAAAGAGAGTATAATATAAAGCGGCTTAAAAAGAAAGGAAGGATATAAGTTGAGAAAAATTACAGATTTCATAATAAACAAGAGATATTTTATTTTGTTTCTATTTATTGTTCTTACGATAATTTCAGCAGTTGCTTCGGCTAAAGTAAAGATTAATCATGACATTGCTGAATATCTGCCTGACACATCAGAAACAAGAATAGGCATGGATATTATGGAAGAACAATTTTCAGGCACGGAAACAAGTACACTAAATTTAATGTTTGAAAATTTATTAGATGAAGAAAAACCAAAGATAAAAGATGAATTAGAGAAAGTAGAAGGTGTAGATAGCGTAGACTATGATGATACTGAAAAATATAACAAAGAAAATTATACATTGTATGTTATTACAGTAGATGACGAAGCTGATTCTAATACGGCAGTAGATGTATACAACAAAATAACAGAGAAATATCAAGACTACACTTTTTATACAAGTGGAGATATATCAGAAGATAATAAATCGGTACTACCATTTTGGATTGTTGCACTTGCTGTTTTTTGTGCACTTATTATTCTAATTATAATGTGTGAATCTTATGTTGAGCCATTTTTGTTTTTAACATCAATACTAATGGCAGTAGTTTTAAATAAAGGGACAAATATTATATTCCCAAATGTATCAAACATCACAGACTCAATAGCAGCAATACTTCAAATGGCATTATCAATGGACTATTCAATAATGTTAATGAATAGATATGACCAAGAAAAGAAAGTTGAAAAAGATAATATTAAGGCAATGAAAAATGCTCTATATAAAGCATTCCAAGCTATATCAAGTAGCTCTGTTACAACTATTGTTGGACTTTTAGCATTAGTGTTTATGAGTTTCAAAATTGGAAAAGATTTAGGCTTTGTTTTAGCAAAGGGAGTACTATTTAGCTTGATTTGCATTTTCTTTGTACTTCCAGCATTAATACTAATGTTTGATAAATGGATAGTAAAAACAAAAAAGAAAAGTCCTAATATTAAATTAGGAAAATTAGGTAAGTTTAGTTATAAGATAAGATATATCTCAGTTCCAATATTTCTTATTGTATTCATTGCAAGCTTTATGTTAAAAGGAAATTTGGGAATTGATTATACAGATAGTATGTCAGATGAGATAAGTAATGTATTTACAGAAAATAACCAAATGGCAATTATATACAAAAACGAAGATGAAGAAAAAGCTTCAAAATATTTAGAAAAACTTGAAAGTGAAGAAAAAATAGATGAAGTATTGGCTTATGGAAATACAATAAATGAAAAGCTACCTTATGATAAATTAAATAGTAAATTAAATGATTTAGGCTCTGATACAGAGGTAGAAGATTATTTGCTAAAAATAGTATATTATGACTACTATAACCCAGATGGAAACAATACTATGACATTTAATGAATTTATTAATTTTATTGAGAATGAAGCGTATAGCAATGAAAAAACGAATGAGAAGATAGATGACAAAACTAAAAAAGATATAACAAGACTAAAGAACTTTGTTACTGTATCTTCTATGAATAAAAAAAGGGTATCAAGTGATATAGCAAATATATTGGATATTGACAAAAGTCAAGTAGATGATCTTTTCATATATTATCTTTCTAAAAATAACAATACAAAAATAACTCTAAATGAGTTTATTAACTTTATGAATAAAGATGTTTTAACAAATAAAAAGTATTCAGCTAAAATTAATTCAGAAAATAAAACTAAATTAAATACTTTATCAACATTTACTAATAAGCAGACGATACAAAGTAAAATGACAAGTAGTGAAATGGCAAAATTATTTGGAATTGACAGTAATACAATGAATGAACTGTATAAGTATTATATTTCAATAAATGATATAGATACAAAAATGACGATTTCAAGCTTTTCAAACTTTGTATTAAACAATGTATTAAGTAATAAAAATTACGCAAATAGTTTTGATACAAAAACGGTTCAAAGTATAAAATTACTAGAGACGTTTAGTAATAAAGATACAATTAATAAAAAAATGCATGCTAAAGAGTTATCAAGTCTTTTAGGCATTGATGAAAAAGTGGTTAATCAAATTTTAGTTTTAAAATATAGCATGGAAAATAATTTGAGTTTATCAGAAGCCATGGGAAGTATTGCAGCAAATAAAGTAGAGCTAAAAGCTTCCCCTTACGAATTTGTAAAAATAATACTAAATAACAAAGAAATAGGAGAAAGTACAGACAATGCAACAAAGCAACAATTACAGCTATTATCAACAATTATGACAAGTACAATTAATAATAAAAGTTATACTTACCAAGAACTTTCTAAAATAATAGGCATAGATGCAAACAATACAAAGAATATATATACTCTATATGTTTCAAGTCAAAATAGCACAAAATTAACTCCACAAGAATTTGTAAATTTTGTACTTGCACATAAGAAAGATGGTGCACTTGCAAACAGTATGACAGATAGTACTATTAAAAATTTAAGTTTAATTCAAACAGTTATGAGTGGGGTCATAAATAATAAAAAATATAATAGTGCGGAAATGTCTTCATTATTGGGAACAAACAAAGATGATACAAATTTGCTTTATGGTTTATATAACTTTAAATATATAAACAAAAATCCAAGTTTGTCACTAAAAGAATTTGTTGATTTTTTGCTTAAAGATGTAGTTACAAATAAAGAATATTCAAGTAATTTTGATAAAGATAAAATATCGAAACTAAATACAGTGAAAAATATTATGAATGCGACTGCAAATAATACTAAATATACTTCAGATGAGATATTTGCAATTCTTAGCAAATTAAGTAATGACGTAGAAAAGAACACTGTAAAAATGCTTTATACTTATTACGGAAGTAGTAAAGAATATAATGAGGAATGGCAGATGACAGTAGAGCAATTTGTGAACTTTTTAAATGACGATATTTTGCAAGATGAAAGGTTTACAGATTTTATTGAAGACGACATGAGAAATGATATACTTGATGCCAAAACTGATATAGAAGATGCGAGAGAAATGCTAATAGGAGATAAATATTCAAGAATAGTATTAAATACAACATTTGCACCAGAAAATGAAGAAACTTTTGGATTTATACAAAACACAAAAGATATGCTAGGTAAAGAATTACAAGAATTTTACATAATAGGAGATTCTCCTATGGCTTATGAAATGAGCCAGACTTTTGATAATGAATTAAACTTAATAACAGTTATAACAATGGTAGCAATATTTATAGTGGTTGCTTTCACATTCAAATCAATCACAATTCCTGTTATACTTGTATTAACAATACAGACAGCAGTTTATTTAACAATGGGTATATTATCAATCGTAGGAGAAAATGTATATTTTATTGCAATACTTATTGTTCAAAGTATATTAATGGGTGCGACTATTGATTATGCGATTCTTTATACATCATATTATCTTGAACACAGAAAAAGTGAGGGAATAAAAGAGGCTATTATTGATTCATATAATAAATCAATTAATACAATACTAACTTCAAGTTCGATACTTATTATAGTAACTTTGATTATAGCAAATTTTGCATCAGCTATTGCAGCAAAGATATGTAAAACAATTTCGGAAGGAACTTTATGTTCTACAATCTTAATTTTGGCGTTATTGCCAGCAGTTCTTGCAT
>CANRCJ010000026.1 GCA_947629105.1 uncultured Clostridia bacterium
ATTCTTTTGAATATTTTGACATAAAAATGAACCCTCCTTGTTAAACTTTTTGTCTAACAATTTGGGTTCACTTCAATATCACTGGTATTTTTATTAAAAAATTAGACCTTAAACACAATATTTTCTTGCATTTTATGGCATTTTGATATATAATATTTAATATTTATAAATATTGGGGGAATATATGAACATGAATGAAAATGATAATACAGAAATAACAGAGCAAGATGTAAATCATCTAATGCAAATTAGAAGAGAAAAATTAGAAGAGTTAACAAGAAATAATAAAAACCCATTTGAAATAACTAAATTTAATAGAACACATACAAGCAAAGATGTTAAAACAAATTATGAAGCTTTAGAAGGAAAAGATGTAACAGTTGCAGGTAGGATAATGTCAAAGAGAATTATGGGAAAAGCTTCTTTTTGCACTATACAAGATAGCCAAGGAACAATACAAAGCTATGTTAGTACAAATGATTTAGGAGAAGAAAGCTATAAAGAATTTAAGACATATGATGTAGGAGATATAATTGGAATTACAGGTTTTGTATTTAAAACAAGAACTGAAGAAATCTCAGTACATGCAAAAGAAATAACATTACTTTCTAAATCATTAAGACCGCTTCCAGAAAAATTTCATGGATTAAAAGATATGGATTTAAGATATAGACAAAGATATGTTGATTTAATAGTAAATCCAGAAGTAAAGGAAACATTTATCAAGAGAAGCCAAATAATTAGTGAGATTAGAAGAATATTAGATGAAAAAGGATATTTAGAAGTTGAAACACCTATATTAAATACAATATCAGGAGGAGCAACAGCAAGACCATTTATAACTCATCATAATACTTTAGATATAGATATGTATTTAAGAATTGCAACAGAATTAAACTTAAAGAGATTAATTGTTGGTGGATATGATAAAGTATATGAAATTGGTAGAATATTTAGAAATGAAGGAATGGATATTAGGCATAACCCAGAATTTACATCAATAGAGCTATATTCTGCATTTGAAGACTATAATGATATGATGGATATAACAGAAGAAATCTTTAGAAGATGTGCAGAAAAAGTATGCGGAACAACTAAAATAACATATCAAGGAACAGAAGTTGACCTAGGCACAAAATGGAAAAGAATAACTATGATTGATAGTATAAAAGAAGCATGTGGTGTTGACTTTAATACAATAGAATCTGATGAAGAAGCAATAGCTTTAGCAAAAGAAAAAAATATTGAAATTCCATCAGGAAAAGAAACAAGAGGAAATATAATAAGCCTATTCTTTGATGAATATGTTGAAAAAACACTTATACAACCAACATTTGTATATGATTATCCAATAGAAATATCTCCACTTGCAAAGAAGAAGAAAGAAGATCCAAGACTTACTCAAAGATTTGAAGCATTTATTTGTGGTAGAGAATATGGTAATGCTTTCTCTGAATTAAATGACCCTATCGACCAATATGAGAGATTTAAAGAGGAAATAGCAGCAAGGGAAAAAGGCGATGACGAAGCAGGAATGATGGACGAAGACTTCATAAATGCTCTAGAAATTGGACTTCCACCAACAGGAGGACTTGGAATTGGAATAGATAGACTTATAATGCTTCTTACAGATTCTGCTTCTATAAGGGATGTACTATTATTTCCTACAATGAAGCCATTAAACTAGAGTGTTACTTAATAACAAAAACATTGGAGATATTGTTATTAATAAAAATATATGGAGATAAAATAAAATGAACCAAAATGGAAATGAAAAAATAGTGAAAACAAGTGAGAATAAACGTGATACTACCTATGATTGGTTGAGATTAATTGCAACAATATTTGTTGTAATAGGTCATAGCGCATATCTATCAATGCAAACTAAATATGGGGGGGTAAAATACACTCTACCACTAGATACAAGCACACTTTACCGCTCTTCAATTTTGAATTTTATTAGATGGTTATCGACTTGGGTATATGGATTCCACATGCCCTTATTTTTTATGCTATCTGGAGCAGTGTTTGCACTTAAACCTATAGGAACATTTGAACAAGTAACAAAATCAAAAATAAAAAGATTGATTTTTCCATATTTTATCTATGGCTTGCTATTTATGCTACCTGTAAAACTCCTTGGTAATTTTTATACTAAAAGCTCATTCTTATTAGCAGCAAAAGGTTTTTTGTCAGGTATTGATAGTGGACATTTATGGTTTTTGCCAGCCACTTTTTGGGTGATTATAATCTTTACAATTATAGAGAAAATTGGAAAGAAACTTAAAGTTGATAATCCTTATATTTTATTAATAATATCTGGAATAATTCAACTTCAATATAGTAAAATACCATTTGATGTTTTATTAATGAAACAAGGCATGAGCTACATCTTTTGGTTTGCATTAGGATATTGCTTTGAATATGAAAGAAAAAGAAATGTACAATGGAATTTAAAAAAGACGATAATAGCTTTTATATTATTATTTATTATTGAAGTTATAAATAAAAAATACCATATATTAAATTCATTTTTCTTAATTATATGTGGATCATTCATGACATATTTATTAGCTGATATATGTAATAGGATATTTAAAAACTTTTCAAAAACAAGAATTTGGAAAATATTAATTAGAAATTTATTTTTTGTATATATATTCCATGATCCACTAGAGTATATTGTTTTACGAATATTTATGACAAATGGATATATGAGTAGCGCAATTGGTGTTGTGTGTTATACACGGCTTAAGAACAATAGGTATATTTATAATTAGCGTTATATTAGGAGAATTAGTAACTATTATAAAAAAATTAATATTCAATTTTATTGAACCTTCTAATAAGACACCTGATTTTACCCCAAAACAAAGTATATAACAAATAATTGATATTATTACTTAAAGGAGGAATAAAAAATGAAATCATTAGTTGGATATTCTGGGTTCGTAGGATCAAATATATGTTCAAAGGAAAGATTCGACGGACTCTATGATGCAAAAAATGTAAAAGATTCTTATGGAACTAATCCTGAGTTATTAGTATATAGTGGAGTACCTGCACAAAAATTTATAGCAAATCAATTTCCTGAGGAAGATTTTAAAGTTATAGAAAATGCAATAGAAAATATAAAAAAAATCAATCCTAAAAAGATAGTTTTGATTTCCACAATTGATATTTATAAAAAGCCTATAAATGTAGATGAAGATTCAGAAATTATAACAGATGAGTTACAACCATATGGAAAAAATAGGTATTATTTAGAACAATGGGTAAAAGAAAACTATGAAGATTACTTGATTGTTCATTTGCCAGGTCTATATGGAAAAAATATAAAAAAGAATTTCATTTATGACTTAATTCATGTTATACCAAGTATGTTAAAAAAAGAGAAGTTTGAAGAATTAGCAAAAAAAGACGAACTTATAAAAAAATATTATAAGCTAGAAGAAAATGGATTTTATAAATATCTAGCAAATGCTAATAAGGATGAAGAAAAAAAGTTAAAGGAATGCTTTTTAAATATTGGTTTTAGTGCACTAAACTTTACAGATAGTAGAGCAAGCTATCAATTCTATAATTTATCATATCTATGGGAACATATATGTATTGCTTTAAACAATAATATAAAAATATTAAATTTAGCTGTAGAACCTATTAAAATACAAGAATTATACCAATATATAACGGGAAAAGAATTCATAAATGAAATTTTGACAGAAATTCCAGAATATAACTTTAAAACAAAATATGAAAAAGTTTTTGGTGGAAAAAATGGGTATATCTTAAATAAAGAGTTTATTTTGAAAGATATCAAAAATTTTGTAGAATTAAATAATGATTAATTTATTAAATAAGAGGTAGCTTATGAAATTATCAATATCAAATATCGCATGGGGAAAAGAAAAAGATGAAGAAATGTACGGCTATATTTCAAATGCTAAATTAGATGCTATTGAAATAGCCCCTACAAGGATAATAGAACAAGACCCATATAGCCATTTAAAGGAAGCAAAAGAATTTGCTATAAAATTAAAGAAAAAGTATAATCTAGATATTTCTTCTATGCAATCTATTTGGTTTGGAAAAAATGAAAAAATATTCGGAAGCAAAGAAGATAGGAATGAATTACTAAATTATAGCAAACGTGCTATTGATTTTGCAAATGTTATAGGTTGTAAAAATCTTGTATTTGGTTGCCCCAAAAATAGAATAATAAATGGTATAAGCAGAGAGTATGACATTGCTTTGAATTTTTTTTATGAAATAGGAAATTATGCTAAGAGTAACAATGTTAAATTTTCTATTGAGCCAAACCCAACAATATACAATACAAATTTTATAACGAAAACACAAGAAGCCTTTGATATAGCAAAAAAAGTAAAAAGTGAAGGAATTGCTGTAAATTTGGATATAGGGACAATGATTGAAAATAACGAAAATATAGATATATTAGAAGATAATATAAAATATATTAATCATGTACATATAAGTGAGCCAAATCTAGAATTTATTGAAAAGAGAAATATACATATAAAAATTATTGATTTACTTAAAAAAAATAATTATAATGGTTATATATCAATTGAAATGAAAAATCAAAATAATATTAAAAAAGTAAAAGAAACTATAGATTATGTTAGACAAATTATGTGAGGAGAGATTTATGAAATACGAAAATATTGAAGGAGTTCCAAATTTTGAAGGTTATGAATGGAATGAGAAGACTACAAAATATTGTCTGTGTATACCAATAATAAATGAGGGAGAAAGAATAAAATTAGAATTAGAAACAGCAAAAAAATATGGTATAGACAAACTTGTAGACATTATTATATGCGATGGAGATTCGACAGATGGCTCGACAGATGAAAGCCTATTAAAAAGTTTAGGCGTAAATACATTATTAGTAAAAAAAGGAGAAGGAAAGCAAGGCGCTCAATTACGAATGGGAATATATTTTGCACTAAAAAAAGGCTATGAAGGAATTATAACAATAGACGGTAATAATAAGGACAGCATAGAAGATGTTCCTAAATTTATTGAAAAATTAGACGAAGGATACGATTTAGTGCAAGGCTCAAGATTTATAAAGGGAGGACAGGCAATTAATACACCTCTCATACGATATATATCTGTAAGATTAATTCATGCACCTATTATTTCACTTACTGCAGGTGAAAAATTTACAGATACTACAAATGCTTATAGAGCATATTCGAAAAGATATTTAACTCATCCAGAAGTACAACCACTAAGAGACATTTTTATGACCTATGAGTTATTAGCTTTTTTATCAGTAAAAGCATCTAAGCTAAAATTAAAAACATGTGAAGTACCAGTAAGGAGAGAATATCCAAAGAAAGAAAAAACTCCAACGAAAATAAGCTTTTTTAAAGGTAATTCAAACTTGATGAAGATACTAATTAAAAATATGGGAGGAAAATATGATGTCAAGAAAAAGTAATAGAAAATTTTTCATTACAGCCATATTTTTTAGTTGCTTTATATTATTTATAATTCCACAATTAAAATATAATGTTTCATCATTCCCAGATAGAGCAATGGGAAATGCAATTATGTTCGAAGTAAATATTTCAAAAAGAGTAAATGCTGTATACTTATTGTGCTGTATTTTGATTCCGATTGTTACTATTTTAATAAACAAATTATTAAATAGACTATTAAGTAATACAAAACCAACATTTTATAAATACGTAAATATTATATCTACTTTGGGAATTATAAATATATTAATGGAATTTATAAATATGATAACTACATCAAAAGATGTAGTACATGGTTCTTACATATTACTTGGAATCAATTTAATAATAATTATTAATGCAAGCATAAAGAAAAGTAAATCTTTTAAACTTCAAGATGTAAAATGGAGTTTTATGGCTACGATACCTATTGCATTTATAGGAACTTTTATTATGCATAAGCTAAATATAGGTTTTGAAATTGAACTATATAATTTTATACTATTGTTTTTCATAGGAATAGCTATAATTTTATTAGCATTAAAGTTTATTAAGATGAATAAACCAGTATTAAAAAAGGCATATATATTCTTTTTACTTTCTCCTCTACTAGAATATGTATATTTGGAATTGTATAACATATTAAATCAATATAACATTATTCTTAAGCATAAAGCAATAACGATATGCTCAATTTATGCTATTTGTTTTGCCTTAACAACTATATATTACATAATTAATAAAAAAAAGACAATTAAGTTTTCTTATACAAAATATTATTATCCAATAATTATATTAATATTCACATTCATTATTTCTTCAATTCCAATGATTAACACTGTAAATACAGATTTTTTTGAATCTGCAAATCATGGACTAGGAGTATATGAACTATTTAGGTACGGAAAAATTCCAATTGTAGAAACATTTGATGCACACATGATGAGTAGTCAAATGTGGGGAATAGTTTACGGGTTATTAAATAATGATATAAATGGTGCAATATTTTGCTTATATAGCTCATATAAAAATGTACTTTTTTATTTAATATTATACTTCTTCTTAAAGAAAATATTTTCAAAAGATATATCTTTTTTAATGATAATGTTTGTCCCATTTATTTGTGATATGGGAGTAAATTCATACGGGATAGGACTTTTAGCTATAATTACATTAATAAATGCATATAAAAAGCAAGATAAGAAGTCATTTACATTATTTTGGCTAAGCTTAGTATTTTTGTGTTTATATAAATTAGATATAGGCTTTTCTGCATCTATTGCTGCAGTGACTATTATGATATTTTTATACATAAAAAATAGAAAAACAATGAAATTAAAAGATATACTTATTCCTTTGGGTGTAATTATTTTATTATTTTTATCATTGTTTGTTGGTATTTGTATAATAAAGGACATCAATCCTATAATGAGACTTATAGAATTTTTAAAAATTTCAATGTCAAATTTAAATTGGGGATGGCATTCATTAGGAGATAAGCAAACATTAGCCTATTCATTTGTCTATTATATTATGCCACTTATTGTTATTAGCACACTTATTTATACAATGTGTTCTAAAAAGGCTAAAATAAACAATAAAAGTTTAATAATGATATTTTTAGCACTATTTTACATATCAAATATACAAAGAGGAATGGTGAGGCATACACTATTTTGGGGGAATATCACTAATATTTTAAGCTTTAGTTTATTATATTTAGCAATATTTGTAATGTATAATAGTAAAAATGCAAAGAAGTTTTTACTTACTTATAGTATATTAATTGCTTGTAGAACCTTATTGCTTAACCCAAATGCAAATACATATTTAAATCTATATAGTAGTGCATTAAATGAACATATTCAATTTAAATTGCAATCAGAAAATTATAGTGAAAAAGTAGATAGAATAAAGCTATCAACGGTAATGACAAATGAATATAAAGATTTAAAAGTAGTATTAGAAAATATACTAGATGAAGATGAAACATATCTAGACTTGAGTAACCAAAATTTATTGTATGCTTTAATAGGAAAAGAAAAACCTGTATATGTAAATCAATCACCAGGCTTACTAAGTGGAGAATTAACACAACAAATGTATATTAAAGAAGTAATAGATAGTAAGAAAGATGTACCAGTAATTTTAAAAGCTAGGAAAAAAGATTACTCAACCAAGCTTGATGGTCTTGAAAATGATTATAGATATTATTTATTAAGTGAATTTACTTTTAGTAAGTATGAATTAGTTGCAGAAGTAAATGAATATGAGATTTGGATAGATAAAAAGGTTCTTGAAGAAAAGAAGAATAAATTGCAGAATTTAACCATCAATAATTTAAAAATGGTTGATATAAATGAATACCTTTCTAATAATGTAAAAGATATAAACCTAGGAGGAATTGCATTTTTATGGGGAGAATATGATGAAAACAAAGACAAAATAGATGGTATTCAAATAAAAGATAATATAGTATTAGAAAAGGGTAAAGAGGAAATAGTACCAATAGATATAGCAAATATAAATAAGCAAAATGGAAATTATATAAAATTTGAAATATCTAGCGAAATAAATACTAAATTAACAGTATCACTTAAGTCAGAAACAAGTTCGATGGGAAAATACGAATTTAATGTAAAGGCTGGAAAACATACATATATTATTAGAGCAAGCACTATGTATAGTTGGTATGAAGGAAATATTAATAACCTTATACTAAATTCAAATGAAAAAATAGAAATTACAAATATAGAAATAGCAGAAGCAGATACAATAAAACAATTTTAAAAAAGGAAGATAAGAAATGGAATATGATAAAATTATTATTGGAGCGGGAATTTATGGACTATACTCAGCATTATTCTGTGCTAAAAATAACGAAAGAGTATTAGTTATAGAGAAAGATTCGGAAAGCTTCAAAAGAGCGACATATATTAATCAAGCAAGAGTTCATATGGGCTATCATTACCCAAGGTCTTATTCAACTGCAATAAAATCTGCTGGATATTTTAATAGATTTAACAAAGATTATGAATTTGCTATTTTGTCAGAATTTGATCAAATATATGCAACGTCAAAAAACTTTTCATGGACGGATGCAAAACAGTTTAAGAAATTTTGCAATAACGCAAATATAATGTGTGAGGAAATTGCAACTAATAAGTATTTTAAAGATGGTATGTGTGATGGAGCATTCTTAACAAAAGAATATACTTATGATGCTCAAATATTAAAGAAATACTTTTTAGAAGAATTAAAAAAATACCAAAATGCAGAGATAAAATATAACTGTAATATATTAAATATATATAAAAACGGGAATTATTATGAAGTTGAATTAGAAACAGGGGATATATATAAAACCAGTTTTCTACTTAATTGCACCTATGCTGGGGTAAATGAAATTATTGAAAAATTAGGATATGAAAAATTTAAAATTAAATATGAGCTTTGTGAAATTATATTGTGTGATGTCAATGAAAAACTAAGAGATGTAGGAATAACGGTTATGGATGGACCATTTTTCTCTATCATGCCATTTGGTAAAACAGGATATCATTCATTAACTTCTGTAACATTTACTCCGCATAAAACAAGCTATGAAAGCTTACCAACATTCAGTTGCCAAGAAAATAGCAAAGGATATTGTTCAAAATATAATTTAGGAAATTGTAATGAATGTATAGCAAAACCTGACAGTGCTTGGCCATATATGTCAAACCTAACCAAAAAGTATTTAAAAGACGAGTATGAATTTAAATACAATAAGTCATTATTTTCTATGAAACCGATATTAAAAGCATCAGAAATTGATGATTCAAGACCAACATTAATAAAGGAGTTCACTAAAAATCCAACATTTATAAGTGTGTTGTCAGGTAAAATTAATACAGTATATGATTTAGATGAGGTGTTAAAAAATGATAAATAATAAAGAAAAGAATTTTATATCAGTTGTAGTATATATACATAACAATGAAAAAGAAATATTACCTTTTTTAAATAATATTAATAAAACATTAGAAAACAATTTTAGTAAATACGAAATTATTTGTGTCAATGATGCGTCAACAGATAATACACTATTAAAAATAAAGGAATTTACTAAAACAACAAATTCAGGCAGTATTATAAATATAATCAACATGAGCCATTATCAAGGAATAGAGCTATCAATGAATGCAGGAGTTGATTTAGCAATTGGAGACTTTGTATATGAATTTGATTATATTTTACAAGAATATAGAGAAGATATAGTTTTAAATACATATTATAAAGCATTAGAAGGATATGATATTGTAAGTGCTAATTCAAAAGAAAATAAAAAGAAAGCATCTACTATCTTTTATAAATTGTTTAATAAATTTTCAGATACAGAATATAAAATACAGACAGAAGAATTTAGAATTTTGTCAAGGAGAGCTATTAATAGGATACATTCTATTAGTACAAGCATTCCATATCGTAAAGCAATATATGCAAACTGTGGATTAAAAATGTATTACTTAGAATATAGATCAAGTAAAAGCAAAAATAATCATTATAATAAAGAAGTTCATAAAAATAGAATGGAGACAGCAATTAATTCTTTAATATTATTTACAAATATAGGTTATAAATTCTCGATGACTATGACAATTATAATGATACTTGTTACAATATTTGTTGCTTTATATACAATTTTAGTATTTTTAAAAGGGATGGCTATTGAAGGTTGGACAACGACTATGCTATTTTTATCATTTTCGTTTTTTGGTTTATTTACTATTATGACAATAGTAATAAAATATCTTGAATTACTAATTAATCTTAACTTTAAAAGAAATCACTACATAGTAGAGTCAATTGAAAAAGCAAACTGAAATATTAGACTGTTGAAAAATTGGCTAAAATGTGATATAGTAAAAATAGTTGGAATAAATTTATAGAATAAGGAATGATAAAAATGGAAATTTCAGGAATTAAACAAGGAACAGGAAATTATACAAATACCCAATCACTTGCAGATGTTCAAATGGCAAGACTAGAAAATTATTCAGAAGAATTAGATTCAATTATGGGTTCTCTTGAAGAGAATGCAGAAATAATTCAACCATCAATACTTACATATAACAAGTCTAGTGTTAGTAAGACTATGGCTCTTATATTATATAGAAATTCATCTCAAAAAGCACAAAATAGAAAAACACATCAGGAAATGGTAGAAGGATTAGTTAGGATTGCAGCAAAAGAATTAGGAATGCATGTTGATGTTGCAGCAATAATAGCTAGAAATCATGATGTTGGACATATGTTTTTAGGACATGATGGTGAAAGATGGATTTCAGAAGTAAAGAAGAAAATGGGATTAGGTATTTATACACATAATTCAATTGGGCCAAAAGAATTAATATATAGATATAAAGTATATGATGATATAATTGAAGAGATTAAAATGTTTCATCCAGAAAAAACAGAAGCTGAACTTAATAGAATAAAACGAAGCCTTTGGTTAATATTTGATGGAATAAACTGCCATAATGGTGAAATGACTGAAACAAGTATGACACCAGATAAAACAAAAACTGAAAAACAATTTGAAGAAGAGATTATGAAATGTCATACTATAGAAGGGTTTGATAGAAAAATTAAACCAGCAACTATAGAAGGATGTTTGGTGAGAATGTGTGATATTATTGCTTATACACCATATGATATGGCAGACAGCTTATATGAAGGCTTGCTTCCAACAATAGAAGGAAAACATGAGCAAATATTACTTAAATTTGGAATTTCACCTGAAGAAATAGCTGGAGCAAATGCAAGAAAAAATTATGATAGAATTGCTAGAAAAGTTCAAATAATACTTTTAAAATCTCTTATTGAAAATAGTTCTAAGTCAACAATTAAACTAGATGAAAGAACAGCTAATTTGATGTATGAATTTAGAAAAGCAAATCAGGATATTATATTTGCTGAAAAAGCAAAAAGAGAAGAAACAGGAATCTATCCTAAAACAATTGAAAGAATTATGAACTATTATGCTAATATGATAGAACAAGAAATTGGTTTAAAAAATTTACGAAATTTATCTTGTAATAGATATTATTCTAAAATGTTAATGGAGAAGTTTGGAAAGGGAATTGATGAAGAATTTATAAGATTTATTACAGGAACAACTTCTGAAATTTATCATTTTAATGAACAAATGATTAAAGAAGTATCTAGCACTACAGAAAATGGAAAAGACATAAGCCTTGAACATAAGA
>CANRCJ010000027.1 GCA_947629105.1 uncultured Clostridia bacterium
CCTTAAAAATTTATTCACTCTCTCATTTATAACTCGCCAAAGAGGCGGCGACAAATACATTTATTCACTCTCTCATTTATAACTCGCCAAAGAGGCGGCGACAAACACATTTATTAAAGACACTGATGTCTTCATTAGTATATTCATAATAGCATAAAATATGTGCTTTGTCAATATTGACCAGCTTATTCCTCCTTAATAATTTATTCACTCTTTTATTTATAACTCGCCAAAAAGGCGGCGACAATCATATACTATTTTTTTATAGTAAGCTTATAACCTTTTGGAATTGCAGGAGCAAGAACATCTTTAATTACATATTCTGCTTCAGTTTCAGCAAAATCAAGAATTCCAGTCTTCTCAGCTTCTTTTATAGCATCTTGTTCGGCTAAAGCACAAGCTTTATTAGCATCTTCCTTTGAATCAACATTAAATAATGCAAATTTTTCATCATAATATTTTATATCTTCTTGATTTACGTGACAATCAAAAACTTTTGCTTTTGGCATGGTTATTATAATTTCTTTTGTTATATCATTTGTTTCAATGCCTACCTCTTTAAGCTCAACTCCAGCCCTAATTGTAGCAGAATAAACCATTATAAAATCAGATCTGTTAATTATCATAGCTCCCGCATCTTTATATTCTTCTATTCCCGTCATTTTTAATTTTGCAGATGTTAATTCACTTGATTTTTCAAGTATTTGGTTTAAATAAGTAAAATCAACAGCTTCTTTCTTGTTTGTAATTTTAGCTGCAAATACTATTAATGCTATAATTATAATCAAAACAATGACAAATATAAATTTTGACTTCGTTGTCTTTAATAGTTTAGAAAATAAGTTAGTTTTCTTCTTATTATTAACAAATATATTATTGTTAATATTTTCCCCATTTTTTACTTCTTTTTTTTCATCTTCCATAAATAAATTACCTCCATATTTTAAAAAATTACAATTATTAATGCTCGTATTACGATAAATGCAAAAATTATACCAAGTATAATTAATAATGTTTTTAGAAATTTTTTCATATCAAACCTCCTTGTTTTCTTTCTAATATACAACATGTTTTTTACGCGAATATAATTTTCATTTTCTACTTTTCTAAATTATTATCAATATTTATACTATCATAAAAGCATTAACAGGTCAACAATAATTTACAAGAAGTAGTATTTCATACCAAACAATTATTCTTTTCAATTCTATTGTATTTTTTAATCAGTTATTATATAATTTAAATATATTTTATGGAGGTAATAACCTATGATAGATAATAAAGAAAACCCAGAATTTTTAAATTCTTTTTTGCAATATTCTACTGTTATACTTAATAAATCAAAGAACAGTGTTAAAGAATACAATTATGACTTATCTAACTTTTTTAAATTTATGTCTAATTATCTAGGAGTTACTTCTGAAGAAGATATAAAAAATGTAGATATTCATTTGCTTGATATAGAATTTTTAAAAAAAATAGATTTAGAAGCTATACATGCATATTTATATTACCTTAAAGACACTAATAACAGTAAAGCAGCAACACTTGCAAGAAAAGCATCAACAATCAGAATTTTCTTTGCATATATTTCAAATAAGGAAAAATTATTAGAAGTAAATCCTGCTCAAAACTTAGAAAATCCAAAACTTGATAAAAGGCAGCCTAAATACCTCACTCTTGAGGAAAGTCAAAAGTTACTAAAAATTGCAGAAGATGAAAATGACAGAAATTCAGAAAGAGATTTTGCAATTATTACCCTATTCTTAAATTGTGGTATGCGTTTATCTGAACTTGTATCGATTAGTTTAAATGATATACAATTTGATGAATGTAAGATAACTGTTATTGGAAAAGGTAATAAAGAAAGAACGATATATCTAAACAAGGCATGCATGGAAGCTATAAATAAATACTTATCTGTAAGACCTACCCAAGGAATAAAACCATCAGACACAAAAGCTTTGTTTTTAAGTGAAAGACTAGAAAGAATCAGCAAGAGAACTGTACAATATATAGTCGAAAAAGAACTTAGGAAAGCCGGACTAGATACAACCAAATATTCTACACATAAATTAAGACATACTGCTGCAACATTAATGTATCAATACGGCAACGTAGATATAAGAGCATTGCAAGAATTATTAGGACATGAAAGCATAGCAACAACAGAAATATATACACATGTTGCAAATAACCAAGTTAGAGATGCAGTTTCAAGGAATCCATTATCGGGTGAAGACACCCAGTAATATATTGAAAAATCTATTTAATTTACTTGAGTACAACTTAAAATTAAGTTGTGCTCTATTATTTTTAGTATGTAGGAATTTCTAAGACTTGATTAATCTTCAAGCTAGAGCTTCCTAAATCATTTTTCTGCTGTATATCATAAATAATCTCTCTTATATCTTTATCTTCATAATAATCATTGCTCTCTTGCTCTACTTTAGCTATATTCCATAAAGTATCTCCAGAAGTTACTACTACTGTTTTAGTTGTAAGCTCTTGATGTGAAAAAGCCTTATCTGGTATAAGTATATTTATAAAAACAACAATTCCTATTATTATAAATATAGCTCTTAGAAATTTCTTCTTATCCTTTATTATCATAATTAATCTCTCCTTTTATTCGAACATCTTTTTGTTTCTATGAATGTATTATATACGAACAAAAGTTTAATGTCAATACTTTTTTAAAAATTTTTACAAAAAAATGTTTGTATATTGTATGTCTATAATAGTAAAGGCTGTATCTGCTCATTTTCTAAGGCATATTCAATTGACCTGATTATATATTTAGGAGAAAAAGCTAAAGAATTTGGCTTAGTTATTGCATTATCTTGTGTAAATGGAATAAAATAAATATTCTTTCTATTTAATAATTTACCAATATTTTCAGCATTTGTACTAAGTCCATCTTTAGCAACAATTCCTAAAAGTATTGGCTTATTATTTCTTAGATGTGATTTAAGTGCAACTAAAACAGAAGTATCATATATAGAAGACGCAAATTTAGCAATACTATTTCCGAGAACAGGGAGCTATAACCATAATATCACTATCAACTTTCTCCGCTTCCCCCATGCTATTTATTACCTTTTTACCTGTTACATTTTCAATTTTTTTAACAAACTCTATTGCCTTTCCATATTTTGTATCTGTCGTATATGCTCCAATAGACATTATTGGAATCACTTCTGCCCCATCTAAGACAAGTTTCCTAATTTCATTTATAGTATTTTTGAATGTATAAAAAGAACTAGTTAGTCCAAACGCTATTTTCTTACCTTTTAGCTTCAAATATTTTGCCTCCTTAAATCAACACTCCATATATTTTATGTAATTATGTAAATTTTGCGACATATAGGACATGTTTGAAACTCAAAACTTATCTTGACATATTATCTTAAAAGTTATATTCTTAGAATATAAATAATATAAAGGAGGATGATTTTTATGATATCATCAGAAGTAAGAGCAAATGCTCGTGAAAGCTTAAGAGGCAAATGGGGAAAAGCCGCATTACTTACTCTTGTTTATGCATTAATTGTATATGCAATTTCTTGGGTATGTGCATTTATTCCTGTTATAGGTTCTTTAGCAAATATTGTAGTTACAGTCCCATTAACCTATGGAATTGTTGTAAGTTTTATTAAATTAAAAAGGAATGAAGAAGTTGGTTATGTAGATTTTTGTACAATTGGTTTTTCTTCATTTAGTAAAATATGGTCAGTAACATTAAATACTGCATTAAAAATGATTGTACCAATTATTTTAATGATAGTATTTCTTGTTGTTATTATTTTTAGCACTGCTGGAGCAATTTTCTCATTTAACTATACAGAATCTGCATTATCATATAGTGCTGCTTCAGGATTTGGTACAGTTGCAATAATTTGTTCACTTGGAATTATGATTACTTCAATTTATGCAGCAGTAAAAGGTCTACTATATTCTCTTAACAATTACATATTATTTGATAATCCAAATATGTCAGGAAAAGAAGTTGTAGAACAAAGTGAAAAATTAATGAGAGGAAATAGAGCAAGATTATTTTGGCTAGAGCTTTCATTCATTGGATGGGCTATACTTGCTTCATTTACATTTGGTATTGGTATATTTTGGTTAATGCCTTACATGATGGTTTCATTAGTTGTATTTTACGAAGATCTTGCAGGAGTTAAAAGTTCAGCAAGCAAAGATGAGGCAAAAGAAATTGAAGAATCTCAAGATGACCCAATACAAAGTAATTAAATAATTATTAAAAGATAAGTGAGATTTGAATTAATAAATATTTCAAATCTCACTTTATTTTATCTAAACATATCTTTTATTTCATCCTGTAATGTCCTGTAATAGGTGTATGTTTGCTATAGACTTCAAGTACATCCTCTTCCCTTAATGGTTGACCTGTGTTATGTATTAAATAAGGTATTCCTCTCTTATTTCTTTTATCTGATATTATTCCTATATGACTACTTCCAAATACAACAATATCTCCTGGTTGCCATTCCTTAATATCATTTAAATCTGTTGTCAATACAATTTGATTTTTCTCGAAATATACTTTTAAATTTGGAACACGCCTAAAATCTATATTTGTATCTGGTTTTCCATTTACTCTTGGATAGCTACTAATATTGTTTTTTATATCTTCATCAACCATATCTTTTAAAGAATATCCAGCATTTTTTAGTGCTCTCCATATAACATCTGTACACACTCCTTCATCATCAGGTGGATATCCACCTGCATAATATGCACTTTTGTACTTAGGTTTATTTTGTGCTTCTATCTTTGCACCCTCTAAAATATCTGTGTAGTCATCTATTCCATCATTATCAAAATCAGTACTACTTAAAATTACATCTATTCCAAAATCTTCTGCATAATATACCCTTTTGTACTTTTGATGAAAAAATGATACTAATATTATTAAAGCTATGATTATTAATACTATAACTAAAATCAAAACAATTTTTTTAAATATTTTCATATTATCCTTCTCCCATATTTTCAATATACCATAACATATTAAATTTTTCAATTTAAAAAATTAATAATAAACTACTATATAGCTTTTTCAAAAAAATATATCAAATTACTTAATAAATATTTACATAAAATACTAAAATATGATACAATAATAGTAATTTTTAGGAGGAAAAAATATGAAAGAAAATGAAAAAATACTCATACTAGATTTTTATGGACAATATAATCAATTAATTGCAAGACGTGTTAGAGAATGTAATGTATATTCTGAAATCGTTCCTTTCTCTACAAGTGTAGAAAAGATTAAAGAAATTAACCCAAAAGGAATTATCTTTACAGGAGGGCCTTCAAGTGTTTATGAAGAAAATGCGCCTATGATTGATAAAGAAATTTTCAAGCTTGGTATACCAATTCTTGGTATTTGTTATGGAATGCAACTTATAAGCTATATTTTAGGTGGAAATGTTAAAAAAGCCGATAAACGTGAATATGGAACAACAGAGGTCGATTTTAATAATACCTCTCCCCTTTTTGCAGGCTTTGATACTAAGAATGACTGTTTAATGAGTCACACAGATTATGTAGAAGTTATGCCAGAAGGATTTAGTAAAATTGCAAGTACTTCACACTGCCCTGTTGCAGGAATGGCAAATGATGAGAAGAAAATATATGGAATACAATTCCATCCTGAAGTAAATCATACAAAAAATGGTATTAAAATTATAAGTAACTTCTTAGATATATGCGGATGTACAAGAGATTGGAATATGTCATCTTTCGTTCAAGAATCAGTTCAAAAGCTAAAGGAAAAGATTGGAGATAAAAAAGCGCTTTGTGCTCTATCAGGAGGAGTTGATTCTTCTGTTGCTGCTGTTCTTCTAAACAAAGCAATTGGCAAAAATTTAACATGTATATTTGTTGACCATGGACTTCTTAGAAAGAATGAAGGCGACGAAGTTGAGAAAGTCTTTAGAGAGCAACATGATATAAATCTATAAGAGTAAATGCAAAGGATAGATTTTTAGCAAAACTTTCTGGTGTTACAGATCCTGAAACAAAGAGGAAAATAATAGGTGAAGAATTTATAAGAGTATTCGAAGAAGAAGCAAAGAAAATTGGTAAGGTTGATTACCTAGTTCAAGGTACTATTTATCCTGACGTAATCGAAAGTGGTGCTAAAGGTAAAGGACAAACTATAAAGAGCCATCACAACGTTGGAGGACTTCCTGACTATGTTGATTTTGAAGAAATAATTGAGCCTTTAAGAGATCTATTTAAAGACGAAGTTAGAAAAACTGGTTTAGAGCTAGGAATTCCAGAAAATTTAGTATATAGACAACCATTCCCTGGTCCTGGACTTGCAATAAGAATTATTGGAGATATTACTGAGGAAAAATTAGATATCCTTAAGGAAGCGGACTATATATTTAGAGAAGAAATCGCAAATGCTAAATTAGATAGAACTTTAAATCAATACTTTGCTGTTCTTACAAATCTAAAATCAGTCGGTGTTATGGGTGACCGGAAGAACTTATGACTATACTCTAGCATTACGTGCTGTTGAAACTTCTGACTTTATGACCGCAACATGGGCAAAGATTCCTTATGAAATATTAGAGAAAGTTTCTGCAAGAATTGTAAATGAGATTAAAAATATTAATAGAGTCGTATACGATATAACATCTAAGCCACCTGCAACAATTGAATGGGAATAAAAATAAATCCCCTCTTTTATAAGAGGGGATATTTTTAATTTTGATAAGAATTATCAATTTCTTTTAATATAACATCATGTGCTTTTCCTTCTGAAATACTTACATCTGATACAAGAGTTAATCTTGCTTTTTCATGTAATTCTGGAATTGTTACCGCACCACAGTTACACATTGTTGATTTTATCTTTAATATAGTTACATCTAATGTATCTTTAAGTGGTCCTGCATAAGGAATATAAGAGTCAACTCCTTCTTCAAAAGATAACTTATCTTTGTTACCTCCTAAATCGTATCTCTGCCAATTCTTAGCACGATTAGATCCTTCTCCCCAATATTCCTTTACATAGTTATTACCTATTTTAAGAACTCTTGTTGGACTTTCATCAAATCTTGCAAAATATCTACCCATCATTACAAAATCAGCACCTAATGCTAAAGCAATTGTTATATGATGGTCATGTACAATTCCACCGTCAGAACATACTGGAATATATACACCAGTTTCTTCAAAGTATTTATTTCTTTCATTAACAACATCGATTAAGGCACTTGCTTGTCCACGTCCGATTCCCTTTGTCTCTCTTGTGATACAAATAGATCCTCCACCTACTCCAACTTTTATAAAGTCAGCTCCAGCATCTGCTAAATATCTAAATCCTTCTGCATCAACAACATTTCCAGCACCTATTTTTACATTATCTCCATATCTTTCTCTTACAAATTCAATCGTTTTCTTTTGCCAAATAGAATATCCATCAGAAGAGTCCATACACAATATATCAACACCTGCATCAACTAATGCTGGTATTCTTTCTTCATAGTCTCTTGTATTAATTCCTGCTCCTACTATATATCTTTTATTCTCGTCTAATAAAGAATTTGGGTTATTCTTCCTCTCTTCATAATCTTTTCTAAATACAAGATATTTTAAATTTCCTTCTTCAGTTAGAACTGGTAAGCAATTTATTTTGTGTTTCCATATAATGTCATTTGCTTCTGATAATGTTATTCCTTTCTTTGCAGAAATTGTATTTTCTGCTTTAGTCATATAGTCATCTATTGGAGCATCTAAATTATCCTTAGATGGTCTATAATCTTTATCTGTAACAATACCTAGGAATTTTCCATTTGCTGTTCCATCATCTGTTACAATAACTGTTGAATGGCCAGTTTGCTTAGATAATGCCATTACTTCTCTTAAAGATGTTCCACTTTTTACATTTGAGTCACTAATAACAAAACCTGCTTTATGCTTCTTTACACGATATACCATGCTAGCTTGAGATTCAATAGATTGAGCTCCATATATAAAGCTTAAACCACCTTCTCTTGCAAGTGCAACACCCATCTTTTCTCCTGATACAGATTGCATAATTGCAGAAACCATAGGAATATTTGCTGAATATTTTGGCTCTTCACCTCTTTTAAATTTAACTAAAGGTGTTCTTAATGATACATTCTCAGGTATACAATTTTCTGATGTTAAATTTGGTAATAATAGAAATTCGTTAAATGTTCTTGATATGTCTGGTAAAATTTTTGCCATATTTATTTTCCTCCCTTTATTTTTGTAAAATCATCTTAGATTAAAAAATCTAAGATGACCGTGTTATTTTATTTATTTTTTACTAGATTCATTGTATCTCTTGCAATTACTAATTCTTCATTAGTAGGAATTACAAATACTTTTATTTTAGAATCTGGTGTTGAAATTTCTATTTCTTTTCCTCTTTCTTTATTCTTTTCATCATCAATTTTAACACCCATAAATGCTAAATTATCGCAGATACCTTTTCTTGTTGTTCCAGCATTTTCTCCAATTCCGGCTGTGAATACAATTGCATCTATTCCTTGAAGTGTTACAGCATATTTTGCAACGAATTGTGCAACTAAGTAGTTATAACTTTCTAATGCAAGCTGAGCTCTCTTATTGCCGTTTTTTGCTGCTTCTTCAATATCTCTTGAATCAGGACTTACTCCAGAAATTCCGAAAGAACCTGATTTTTTATTTAATATTGTATCAACTTCTTCAATTGATACATTTTCATGTTCCATAATAAATTTTACAATAGCAGGATCTAAATCTCCTGATCTTGTTCCCATAGGAATACCAGCAAGAGGTGTTAGTCCCATACTTGTATCTAAGCACTTACCACCTTTAATTGCAGCAATTGATGCTCCTTGACCTAAATGACATGTAACTATACGTAAATCTTCTCTTTGTCCTCCCATAAGTTCTGCTGCTCTTTCAGAAACGTATCTATGAGATGTTCCATGGAAACCATATCTACGAACTTTATATTTTTCGTAATATTCATAAGGTATTGGATAAATATATGCTTTTTCTGGCATTGTTTGATGGAATGCTGTATCAAATACTCCAACCATTGGAACATTAGGCATTAATCTTTTGCATGCTTCTATTCCTAAAATTCCTGCTGGATTATGTAATGGTGCAAGTGAAGCACATTCTCTTACTCCTTCTACAACTTCATCTGTTATAACAACAGAAGTTGCAAATTTTTCTCCTCCATGAACTAATCTATGACCAACTGCATCAATTTCTGATAAGCTTTTAATAACTCCATATTCTGGATGAGTGAATTGCTCTAAAACAACTTTAATAGCTGCTTCATGATTTTCTACTGGACATTCAACAACATGTTTTTCTTCTCCTACTTTATGAGTTAGAAAAGAATTATTTTGCCCAATTCTTTCAAAATTTCCTTTTGCAATAACTTCTTCATTTGTCATATCAATTAATTGATATTTTAAAGATGAACTTCCTGAATTTAAAACTAAAACTTTCATTTTTTACCTCTTTCCTTAAAAAATTAAATTTATATGTATTTTATTTATTGTTTACTTTCTTGTGCTTGAACAGCAGTAATTGCAATAACCCCAACAATGTCCATATATGAACATCCTCTTGATAAATCATTTACTGGCTTTGCAATACCTTGACACAATGGTCCATAAGCTTCTGCCTTTGCAAGTCTTTGAACTAACTTATATGATATATTTCCTGTATTTAAATCTGGGAATATTAATGTATTTGCATGTCCTGCAACAGCACTTCCTGGAGCTTTACTTTTTGCTACTTCTGGAACTATTGCTGCATCTAATTGTAATTCTCCATCTACAAAAATGTTTGGTGACTTCTCTTTTACAAGTTTTGTTGCTTCGATAACCTTATCAACTAACTCTGATTTTGCACTTCCATAAGTAGAATATGAAAGCATTGCAACATGAGATTTTTTGCCAACTAACTGTTCAAAACTGTAACTAGATGAAATTGCAATTTCTGATAACTCGTCAGCAGTAGGATTTTGATTTAATCCACTATCTGCAAAGACAAATATACCATTTTCTCCATATTCACAATTAGGTACACACATTACAAAAAAGGCTGAAACAAGTTTAGTGCCAGGTGCTGTTTTAAGTATTTGTAGGGCTGGACGTAATGTATCAGATGTTGAATGTGCAGCTCCTGAAACAAGTCCGTCTGCTTTATTCATCTTTACCATCATCATACCAAAATAAACAGTATCTAGCATTAATTCTTTTGCCTTTTCTAGAGTCATTCCCTTTTCTTTTCTTAATTCATAAAACTTTTCTACAAATTCGTTATAATCTGGTGAGTTTTGAGGATTAACTATTGTAGCTTTGCTTAAATTTAGATTTTTTGTTTTTGCAAGTTCTAAAATATCTGCTTCATTTCCAATTAAAACCACATTTGCAAATTCTTCTTTTAAAACTATACTTGCTGCTTCCAATGTTCTTATATCGTTTGACTCAGGTAATACTATAGTTTTAATATCACGTTTTGCTCTTTGTTTAATCTCTTCAATAAAAGACATATTTTTCCTCCATGAAAATAATTATATTAATTATATAGCAAAATTGAATAAAATACAAGACTTAATTTGAATTTTGTCGCTATTTATAGCAAAATACCTGCAAGTAAATCATACTTACAGGTATTTGGGTAATGAAATTGTGTCTTACCAGAAAAGCAATCCAGCAGTTCTACCGTCGACAGTCTCAAATATAATAAAAACGTCATTATCAATCAACAAATCTATGCCATTATTAGCACATTTGTCGAACCAATCACTAATATCAATTACCTCATCATTTACCGCGACTTCATATCTTGTGTCCCGAGCAAAAATAGTAAGCTTTTTAAGTCCTGTTATTTTTAGCATAGGACATGAAGACATACCTTTGAACAACTTTACAAGGCTTAATCCTAAGTTTATTATAGCAATATTAGGAAAACTAACCTTTATTGCTGCAACAAACTCAATATCCTTTGGAACACTATAGCTTAGTGTTATTGTTTTTCTGAGATTCTCAATTGGTTTTGTAAAATCAATGTCCTCAAAAGGTTTGGTTTCGCTTCCTTCAATTTTTAGATACGATATGTTAGGCTCTAGTGGTATTTCTATCCGGACTGTTTTCATTACACGTTTGATACCTCCTTAAATAATTATTTTACAAGGTTTATTTGTTTACTTTTGACCGTATATATACGGTATATGGTGCGAGTAATGGGACTTGAACCCATACGTGAAATCACACACGCCCCTCAAACGTGCCTGTCTGCCAGTTCCAGCATACTCGCATATTTTAAATACTTTCTTAGTATATCATATATTTACATAAAAATAAAGCAGTTTCAAAAAATAAAATATAAAATATATATTTTTTAAAAGTAAATTATAAAACTTTATAAATAAAAATAACACCTTCAAATGCCTAAAATAACTGCATTTAAAGGTGTCTTCATTGGCTCCTCGTGCCTGGCTCGAACAGGCGACCTATCGGTTAACAGCCGAGCGCTCTACCGACTGAGCTAACGAGGAATATAAAATCT
>CANRCJ010000028.1 GCA_947629105.1 uncultured Clostridia bacterium
TTATTGTATATGTTACTAAACTTCCCTTTTTTACCATTATTGGATTCTTTGGATGATCATATTCTGATGTTGTGTCTGTATGATTATCCAATTTAGTTGTATCTACATCTGGTTCTCTTGAAGTCTCTATTTTTTCTCCGTCAACTTCTGATATGTATTTTCTTAATGCTAAGTCTACCTCTGGTACAACAACTACTACCTTCTCGAAATCGTCATCATCCTCTTGTCCTGGTATAAAGTCCTTTTCTCCTATTTCGTTATCCTTATATCCTGGAAAATCATCTGGTAATTTTAGATTATCATTTGGTTTTGAATCTCTATCTTTATCTATATCTTCTCCATATTCATCAGCTTGTTTTGTAATTTCAGCTATGTTTGTCAATTTTGTTGTTGTCTCAACTGGCATTACTTGGCAATGTACTTCTATATCTATATAGCTTAACACATCTTTTTCTTTATCATAAGCAGGAATTACAACTTCTCCTAGTTTCTTTCCTACATTTGTGTTATCCATATTTGATGATACTCCTGTTACAACACAATTTTCTGTTGTAACTATTGTATTGTATTCTTCTCCTACTTCTTCTGTTTGTATCCACCAGTTTGCAGCTTGGTCATTTCCAAATGCAACATATTTTAAATTCTTAGCTAAGTGGTCTGTTACTTCTTTTACTCTTGCATCTACGTCGCCTTCATTATATAGTCTTAATGTATATGTAACTACATCTCCGACTTGTACCTCAACTGGTACTTTGCTATGATTGTATATTGCAGTATCTTCACCTTGTCTTAATCCACTTGTAACAACTGTTGGTGCTCTATTGTATTTTGTATCTCCAACTGCTGAAATAAATTTTCTTAATGCTAAATCTATTTCAGGTGTTTGTACATATACTTTTTCAAAGTCATCATCATCTTCTTGTCCTGGCACATATTTTAATGTATTTGATTCATTATCTTTGTATCCTGGTAAATTTTCATCTGTTGGAAGTTCAAAATCTCTGCCTGGTCTTTTATCTCCATCTGGTTTTGAATCTCTATCTTCTTCGATTACATTTCCTTTTTTATCTGTCATTTCTGTAATTTGTGCTAGGTTTGTTATATTTTCATCATAATGTGCTGTTTGCATTACTCTACATGATATTTGTATATCTACGTAACTTAATTTGTAGCTAGCTTTATTGTTATTTTCTTCACTTGCTGGAATGTATTCTGCTGCAGGAATTAATACTTCTCCTAAAGTTTTTCCTACTTCTCCTTCATCAATATTTCCTCCAACTCCAGTAACTATGCAAGTCTCTCCAACTGCAATTCTTGCTGTTTCATCTAAGTCCCACCAAATACCTATATCTTCTCCATAAGGAACATATTCTAGATATTCTGGTAAATAATCAGTTACTTCTTTTATGTATGTATCTATTTCTCCTTCATTATATATTCTTAATGTGTATGTTACAATATCTCCTTTTGATACTCTTAGTGGTTTTTTCGTATGATTATATTCAGCTGTTGTTTGTTTTTCATTATTTACTTGTGTATTTAATTTAGTAGTATCAACTACTGGTTCTCTTGAATTATCTCCATCTAATTTTACACCATTTACTGCTGAGATGAATTTTCTTAATGCAACGTCTACTTCTTTGTCGCTCTCTTTTACATTTACTACTGGTTGCTCATCTGCACCTGTTCCTGCTAAATATACTATTATTTCTCTTGATGGTTCATATAATCCTTCTGTTTCTTTTAATTCATTTGCTGATGCTTTAGCTTTTTGTATTAAAGTTTGGTACAATGTATTTGCTGCATTTTGTCTTTGTGTTCCATATGATTCTCCTATGTTATATATCGTTTGATATGTCTTATATTGTCCATCTGTTTTATAGTCCTCGTCTCCTTCAATTGACATATATATATCTGGTAAAGTTTCATTACTATATACTTTTCTTGGCTGACCTTGTACAGGATTTTCTGTAAATACTTCATCATCATTTGTGAAATACCATATTGCTAATTGTTGTATTACTTCTATATCAGCTCTTGTTAAAACATTTTCTTTGAATTCTGATAAAGCTAGTGTACCATCTGTATATCCTGCATAATCTTTTAAGTATTTTGTTACTTGTTCATCAGTTGCACCTTCTAATAGCATGTTATCTAATATCCACATTACAGCATTGAATTTGTCTTTGTTTTCGCTTTTAAATAGTGTAACTTGTGATTCAATACCGCTATTAAAATAGTTTACTAATGCTTGATATTGCTTTGTCATTTCATAGCTTTGTTTATATTCAACTACAGTGTTATTTAAATCACTTGTTGTAAATCCTAGTCCTGCTCTTAAGCAATATATATCTGGAATTGTGTCTGTAACTGTTTTATCTGGATTACAAGTTACCAAGTTCCATACATTTTTTGTTTCTTTGGTATTACCACCATAAATTTGATGTTTGTATGTTACTTCTCCTACTTTTCTTTCCTTTATGGTCGTTAAGTTTCCTAAACTTGCAGCTTGTACGTTACTTGCAAAAATAGATATCATTAGTATTGCTATAAATATTAAAATTGCTACTACTGTTTTTTTAGTTTTCATACTTTACCACCTTTTTACATTTATACTTATATTATATTTTACATTTTTTTATGCTAAAGTCAATAGAAAAAATTACCTTTTTTTACACTCAAAAAAAGTCTCTCAAAATCTCTTTACGGAAGGAGATTTTGCCAGTTTCGTTTTCTAATTTGACATTTATATTACAATTATACAACATTTTATAAAATAAATCAACCAATTATGTAAATATTTTGCAAATTGCATGCTTGCGTAGGCTTTTATTATATTCTTGTGTTAAATATAAAAAATAACACATCTCAATAAATTTGAAATGTGTTATTTTTATGTGTTTTTCTAAATCTTGGAGGCGAGTATCGGAGTCGAACCGATGATCAGAGTTTTGCAGACTCGTGCCTTACCACTTGGCTAACTCGCCATTTATTAAATTAATAATTGGATTTTTGGAGCAGGTAACGGGAATCGGACCCGTAACTTAACCTTGGCAAGGTTATGTTTTACCACTAAACTATACCTGCATAAAGAACAAATCTATTATGTTTGTTTTTAAGTGCGTTATTATGATACCAAAAATCAGCTCATTTGTCAAGTATAATATTTGTTAAATAGTAACTCATGTTATACAAAAATTCTTTATAATAGTCAGCTATTTCCTTTTTTCTTATATCATTTTTAGCAATAATATCAAGTTCATATAACACTTTATCTCCTATTTGTATAGTTAAATTTCCGAATTTTATCATTTTTATGTACTGGTGCTTGTAGTTCATTTTTTAATTCAGTTTCAATTTTTATATCCTTAATATCTTTTTTATTTACTGGGTAAAGAGTTATATCATTTTCTTCTAAATCAATATTCAAGTTGTTATCTATTCCTTTTATAATGTTAAATTTTGCAATATCTACAAGATTGTCAAACTCATCTTGTATCATAAACTCTAAATCTACCATTTGGAAATTAGCAAATGTATACTCTATAAGCTTTACACTATCTCTACTTCTGTCTTTTTTTGTATCTGCTCCAAGTACTACACATATTACATCCATATCTCCTCTTTTAATTGATGTTACTAAACATCTATTAGCTCCATTTGTAAATCCAGTCTTTACTCCATAAACTCCCTCTATATACCCTAACAATTCATTTGTATTGCTAATATCTTTTGCATAACCATTTATACTTACAGTATATGCTTTAGTCTTAACAATTTGTTCTATTTTTTTTATATTTAATGCATAATCTGAAATTTTGGCAAGTTCAAAAGCCGTCGTATAGTGTTCCTCTTCATCTAAGCCATGAGGTGTTACAAAATGTGTATCTTTTAATCCTAATTCTTCAGCTTTCTTATTCATTAATTCTGCAAACTGAGGTACACTGCCTGCTACATACTCTGCTAAAGCAACTGCCGTATCATTTCCAGATCGAAGAAGAAGTCCATAAAGTAAATCGTTAACTGATATTACATCATTTGTGTGAAGTCCTAGCCTTGAGCCACCAGTACCTGCTGCCTTTGAAGACACTTTTATCCTTTCATTCAAGTTTTCTACATTTTCTACAACAACTATTGCTGTCATAATTTTAGTTGTAGATGCCATTTTGCATCTTTTGTTCTCATCTTTCCCATAAAGTACTTTGCCGTGATACTCTATCATATACTACCGCTTTTCTAGAATTAATATTAGGTATTTCTGAAATTTCAGCTGCAGTCTCTAGTATTTCTTCTAGTTCTTCAACTGTTACATCTACTTCTTCAGATTCATCATCTGCATATACTGGAACAAGTACATTAACTAGTAATATAAAAATAACTGTAACCCAAAATACTTTTATTTTTTGCATCAAAAAACACCTCTTTTCATTTATATGAATTAAGAGATGTTTTAATTCTTTTTATTTATGCACAAGCATGCTTTCCATTTTGAATTTTTTTAATCTTTGAAAGCATTCTTTTTGTATCACCCTTTTTTTCTGTATCTTCCTGTGTTGATTCAGGAAGCAATAAAGTTTCTTTTTTATTAGAAATTGTTGCACTTATTTCTATTTTCCATAATACAAGCAATTCTTTCCTAGCTTTTTCGATTTCTGCTTCTTGTTCTTTAATAACTTCTTTCGACATAGCTATCTTTTGTTCAAGATTTCTAATTCTATCTTCATAAACTCTAACTTCATCATTTGCATTATTATTAACATCATCTAACTTTTCTATAATATTTGCAAATTGTTTTTCTTTTTCATAAGATACTTTAAGTTTTTTTAATTGTTCTTCGAAATGTGAGAATTCATTAACCTTTATTTTTTGATTTGCTTCTGTTATGATTTTTCTTAATTTTTCCATTCTATTGTATCTAGCCTCTTGTACTTCGTAACTTACAATGCCAGTTTTATTTTCTTTTGTTTTTATTATGCTTCTTATATCACTTGTTTTTCTATATATTTTTTTCTTTATTTTTAAGAGACTATTCTTTACACTTTTATATTCAAATTTTGTAAATATTTTAGATACTTTTTCTATATTTTCTAAAGCATCATCTATCATAGCTTCTATCTCTCTAGGATCTAATAATTTAAGATAATCCGCTTCCATTGTAGCTAATATTTTTAATCTTTTTTGTCTTACATTATTAAATTTTTTCATTTTTAATTGTATATCTCTATCTGATGTCTTCAAAATTTCGTGAGGGATTGGCATAGTGTTAAATGTTTTTATTTTGTCCACTATATCTAACTCTTTTTGTATAAGAGCCATTCTTTCTTCATCTGTATACTCTTCTTTGTATTTATTTCTTGCTCTTGTTAATGCTTTTCCATCTGCTTTATATTCACTAAAATTTAGTTCATCTATATCCTCACATATAGGAAATATATTTACTGTATCAACTATTGTTTCTACTATTTCATTATATTTTTTTTGTAATCTTTTTATTGCTTTAGCAACTGTTTTTTCTCCAACATCATCTGTTGCTCTATATACCATGTATTTTGTAACTTCTAATTTTTCAATGTTTTTAGGAATATCTTCACATTGCTCTAATAAATTTAATACTTTATTCTTTTTCTCTAGTATTTTTGCATATTCCTTATTTATTTTTTTCTTTATTTTTTGAATTTCTTTATTCGATTCTTTTATATTATCTTTTACACATTGTTTTTTATATTCTTCTACTTGTTTATCTTTTTTTAATTTTTTTTCATCTTCTAAAGAATAAAGGTATGTTTTTAATTCTGATACTGTTAAATTATTTGGTTCATCTGACATATCTTTTATCCTCCTTTTTTCTTTTGCAATCATTGCATATTATATCACATTTATTTAAATATTATATTACATTTATATTACATTTGTGTAACATCTTGGTAATAAAAAAGTTTTAGAACACTAAAATGTTCTAAAACTTTTTCTTCGTTATATAGTTATATATTAAATGATGTCTCAAATTTTGTGCCTTCATTTAATTTCATAATAAATGTTTTTGTTATTGACTTATTATTCTTTCCTGTTGCATCTGTTATACTTACTTTATATGTATAGTATGTTCCTGCTTCATCTCCGAATTCTAGATAATCAAATTTATTTTGGTCAAAGAAATTTGATTTAGCATATTTTTCAAATGACTCAAACGTTGGAAAATTTTTCTGTTTAAAACTATTTGCCAATATATTATATGCATATTTATAGTCTTTATCATTTAACGCAAGCATAAATTTATTAATATTTAAAATTACTTTTTCTTTGTCATTAGCTCCATTATATTTTGTTGTAAATTCTGGTATATCTATCGTGTATGTATCAAGTATTAATGAGTATTGCATAGGTGCTGTAATTTTGAAAATATAAGATTTATTATTTCTATCTATACATAATACTTGTGTATTTGTTACTTGATAACTACTTAAATTAGAATTAATCAATTTGGTATAATTATCTTTTACATATTTTTTGTATTCCTCAAGATTTGTAAATTTAGCTTTTCTATATTCTTCATCTAATCTATTAAATGAACCTTCCACATCATACATTAATCTATTTTTATAATCGTCAAAAATATCTTTACTATAAGTTTCGTCATTTATTATGTTATATGTATAATTATTATATTTTGTATTAATTATTTCTTTTTTATCTATCTTAAGTTCTTTTCCTAATTCTATTTTATAGTCATACCCATTTGGATAGATTTCAAAAGCAGTATTTTGAGTATCTGTAGAAACCATTATCGAAAATTGGCTCTTCTTTAGCGAAGATTTTTCAACCACATTTCCATTTACAAAATATACTCTAACTTGGTCATTTGCATCTACATAATATATATTATCAATTAATACTACAACATCATTATAATTTCCAAGTTTAGATTGGATATTATCTATGGATATACTATTTTTTTGTATATAATTTTTGTCAAGATAATTATATACTTTATTTTTACTTGCTTTTCTTTCTTCCTCTAAAATATCTTGTAAAGAATCAGATGCATCATCTCCAAATAACATAATATCATCTTCACTTATATTAAATTGCATTAAATCATTATAATAATCCTCTACAATTTTTTTAACTAAATAATAATTATTTCTATTCTCTGTAACACTTACTTTTTGGTTGGTTTCAATATTTAATTCTGTTTCCTCTACTTCATCAGTTTCTATATATGTATCTTTGTTCATAATTAATAGTATCGTAATTATAATAATGATAATTACTACCACCACTAATATAAAATATTTTAGATATTTCATTTGAATATCACCCCTTTTTTAGTATGGAGCTCTATAAGCAATTACAAATCCATTAATTGCCACACTTGGATATGGTTCAACTTTATGTATGCTACTATTGTTTCCAGCGTTATACCATGTTCCTTCACCTGCATATATTTGTACGTGTGTTATGTCTGAATAGTTATGCCCAGCCACTCCATCTGTATCCATAAATACTATATCTCCTGATTCTAGCTGGTTATACGCTGTAACTGGTTGCCATCCTAACTCATCTAAATATCCTCTTAAAGTCTGAGAACTGTTAGTATGAGTTTCTAAATATCCTGCCTCTTCTAAAACCCATGAAACATATGTTGCACAACATGTTAATCTGTATCCATTTCTTCCTGGAATCTGTGATTCCTCAAAACTTGCATTAAGACCACAATTGTTTAATCCTGCGTCTTTATGAACTTGTCTTGATACTTCTGTTCCACCTAAACAGTAATAATATAAATGTGCAGGATCTGACATATAATCATGTATTTTTTTAGCACATTCTAATATAGTTCCTCCTGCTGAGTTTATGATATTTCCCGATCTATCTATATATGTCTCTTCTGTAAATAAATACCAATTTGCATACTTTCTACCTTCGTCACTAAAAGGTTTAGCTTTATCACTTCTAGCGGTAAGTATAAAATTATCCTTTATTGCTTCAGGATCAATATTTCCTTCACTATCTAATGAAGCATCATAAGCCTCTTTAAATCCTATAATATTTCCGTATTGATAACATACCGCAACTAAAGCATCTCTTTGTGCTTGAGAAAGTACAAGTCCATACGTACTTAGGTAAGTATCTACGTTATTTTCAAATCTTTCTAATATTTCTTTAAATACTGCTTGACAAGCATCTACTGGAACTAAATCACCTGTTTTCAATGTAGTTACATCTACACCATAAGCAGCAAATTCATCAACCCAGTTATAGTAGCCATTACCATACAATGAGTGATTAACACTTCCGCTTGCTTTTTCAATAAATGTCGCTATACCATACGATATATTATTATGTCCTTTACTTCCATCCTCATACACAATATAATACTGTTGGTCTTCTGTTAAATATTTCGAAGGTATTGATGTAGTTAGGTCCTTTTCATATCTCCATAGTGCATCATTTTCCCATGCTTTGATATAGTTTTCTATAGCTTTACCAGAAATAGATGACAATGTACTATCCTTAAACAAAGATAATATTCCTGTTAAGTCTGTATTATAATAGTCTTTTCCTATATATATATTCCAAAAATATTTCATAATTTCTTCATGTACGTGTGTATCTTCATGTCTTGATAATAGATTTAATAACAAATCTATTCCTTGTCCGTCACCGTCAGAAATAGCATCTGCTGCAACTATATTACAAATTGAAAGTCCTGGTTTAGGATACTTTACTTCTATTCCATCTTCTTTATAATCTGCACCCTGATAATACTTACCAGTATCATTTTTTAGAGTTCCTAAAAATTTACTATAATTTAATGTTTTATTTGTTGAGATAGCTGGTGTCCACGTATAATTTTTAGTATCCGTTTTATATGAATATAATAACTTCTCTGTTGAGTAAGATGTTTGACTGTCAGCCCATTGTGTCTGTGTTTTTGGGTCTGGAAAACTATTTTTAAAATCTGAAGAAACTGTATATGAATACGTAGCTAATTCGTCATTTGTATAAGTTGAGATTTGTTCTTCTCCATCAATTATTACTGGAATTGGAGCATCTCCAACATTTTGTTCATAATCCATACACCACGTTTTGGCTTTTTTTATAAATGCAATCGCAGTATTTGTGTATTGAGTTGTTATTGTTGTTTCTCCATTAGATGCTGGTAAACTATATGATGTTGTTTGTCTTGTTGTTTTTTCTTCCCAATGACCTGTTTCTTCTTCTTTATTATCACTATTTTCACTTAACTGCTGCATGGTTATATCTCCTGCACCAGGTCTTCTTCCACCGGCACCAGTACCAGGATCAATGTTTCCTGTACCTCCACTACTTTCTCCTGTACCAGTTTGTCCTTGTTCACTATCCTCTTCGCTAGATTCTTCATCATCAGCTTCTGGTACAACATATTCATAATATTTTGTAACAACTTTTACTGCGTTATTTCTTACTTCTGTATCAGTTGTAATGTTTAACTGATCTTGAATCATTATTACAACGTCACTTTCTTGTAAAAGTAAATCACAAACCGCCATAACCCATTCTGGGTTATGAGATACCTGTAATAAAGAGAATAAGTAATCATATGGCATACTACACATTGACACTAGTGATTTATATGACATAGGAGGAGCTTCATAAATTTCTTTACTACTAGTTTCAGTTTTTGTTCCATTTTCATCTATTTTAGTTATTATTTCAGACTTATATGTTGCATAATATATAACACCTTCTGATTCGTCAAATGAAAAGTTATATAATACAGATTCATCTTTATTGTTTATTTTTTGCTTAAATTGACTATATGGTAAATAAGTTAAGTCAATTTCTCTTCCCTTTGTTCCATCATTATTTATTAATGTTCTTTTTATTTTTACTACGCCTTGTGCTACATAATCTCCATCTTTATCTTTTGGATTTCCCTGTGTATCTTGGTCATCAGCTTCTTCATCAGGGCTTCCATAATTTCCAAGTTTAGGATAAGTGCTTGCAATTTGTGCTCTAATCATTTTCATGAAATATGAAGTATATATTTTTTCATTATTCGTGCAAAACCATTCTTCAAGGTTTTTACTTGTGAATTCTTCTTCTATTTTATCAATATCTTCATCTGATATTATATCATCTTCATCAACTTCTGCTGAAAAATATCCTTGCGTATATGCCTTATTTAATTCATCTACATATCTGTCTAATGAGTCTTTAGGTATTTTAAAATAGTATCCATTTCCACTATTAGAAATTGATATTCCAGTATCCAACAAATCTGAACTAGTCCCATCTGCTTCTTTATTTCGTTTTAGCACTTCGGAAACTGCTCTACTTGACACATTTGAATCTCCAAACTTTTTATTCCACCATGTAATAACACATGTAATAAGTGCTATGCATAAAAGTAGTGGTACAAGCTTTATAATTATCGGTATAATAACAGTAGTTAGTATCTTTTTAAACATCATTGAAAATTTACTTTTTACTTTTTTTGCACCGCTATGTAATAATTTATTCACTGCGCCAAGATCTTGTTCATCTTGTTTCTGTTCATTTCTATCATTATCTTCTGGTTCCATTTGCTCCTCCTTTCCTCTAACGTTCACATTTTTTCATATCTTGCTATTACTTTATTGTCTTGCAAGTTCTATTTGTGCTAGATATTCTATAATCTCATCAACTTGTTTTTCTACATTAGGTTTATCCTCTTCTGTAAGTTCTGGATTATTTTCTAATATTTCCTCAATAGTTTGCTCTTTAAATACTTGATATGCTCTTGAGTTTTTATTATATATTCCTTTTCCTGCGTCTCTATTCCATACAGTTAATGCAACTGCCTTCTTCAATGCTTCATCTGAGTTATGTCCAAAAAATCTTCTATTCTTTCCACTATTCATTAATTGCAAAGCTTTACCTATAGCTTTTGGATCTGTTACTCCTGCATTTAAGAATGCTTGTACCTGTGTATTCATTGCCTCCCTTGCTCCATCTGCTCCTAAGTACTTTTGCAATACCTTCATATTCTCTGGATCTGTTTTATATTTTTTATCATATAAATACTGCTGTCTTTTTCCATAATCTTCTCCCCAAAATGCTACACTTGCATCTTTTGCTGCTGCTCCAGCTTCTTTTGCGAGCTTATCTCCATAATAGTTTGCTCCATAATATCCTGCAACTCCTGCTGCTGTTGCATATTGTAACGCCTTTCCTGCATCTCCTGATGCTATTCCTACTGCTGCTCCTGTTAATCCTAATGCTCCTCCTGCTATTCCTCCTAATACTGCTTTTCTTGTCCACCTTCCAATTGATTTTGGTGTATTTTTTATTCCATTTACTAGTTTTCTTT
>CANRCJ010000029.1 GCA_947629105.1 uncultured Clostridia bacterium
TTATTGTATATGTTACTAAACTTCCCTTTTTTACCATTATTGGATTCTTTGGATGATCATATTCTGATGTTGTGTCTTCCTCACTATCCATTACTCCAGTGTCTACATTTGGCTCTCTTGATGTTTCTGTTTTCTCTCCATCTACTTCTGATATGTATTTTCTTAATGCTAAGTCTACCTCTGGTACAGCAACTACTACCTTCTCAAAATCGTCATCATCCTCTTGGCCTGGTACAAAGTCTTTCTTTGATTCTTCATCTTTATAGTTTGGTCTCTTATCATCTTCTGGCAATTCAAAATTATCATCTGGTATTGAATCTCTATCATCTTCTCTTACTTTATCTTTTTCGTCTTTCATTTCTGTGATTTGTGCTAAGTTTGTTAGAATATCGTTTCCTTTTGCTTTCTTATCTACTTCACATACAATTTGTACATCTATGTAATTTAGCGTTCCTTCTCCATCATATGCTAGAAGTAATTTGCCATTTTCTCTTGTCTCATAAACTTTATCTCCTGCTGTATTTTCTTTAGCTGTTATTGTTGTCTTTACTTCTCTTGTTTCTTCGTCATATACCCAGCCGTATCTTTTATTTATTTCATTTTCTGGTAAGAAATTTAAATTTTTTGGTAAGTAGTCTGTTATTTCACTTACATATAAATTTAATTCTCCTTCGTTATATACTCTAATTGTATATGTTACTAGACTTCCTTTTTTTACTACTACTGGTTTCTTTGAATGTTCATATTCTGATGTTGTATCTCTTCCACTATCCATTACTCCGGTATCTACATTTGGTTCTCTTGAATCTTGTATTGCAATTCCATCTACTTCTGATATGTATTTTCTTAACGATAAATCTGGATGTAAAACTGTATGAGTATTTGTTATTTTATATCCATTATATTGATCTCCTGTAACATCTTCTTCATATTCTAATGGAATTAAGCTTTCTGTTACTGTATATACAATCTCTTCACCTTGCGAATACTTATCTAGATTTTCCCATGTATACTCTAGTGTTTCTGGAGATAGTTTTTGTACATTTCTATAAACAATATCTCCATGTGCTCTACCTATAATTGTTACCTCATATTCTGCTCTTAAGCCATCTTTGTCATTCTCATCTACCCATTCCTTTGTAACAGTTACTTTTATTTTTTCTGGTGTATGTGTATTTTTTATTTGAAAACCATCCTCTTGATTTCCTGTAACTTCTTCTGTATAGTCTGTTGGAACTTTGCTTTCTGTTACTGTATATACTATTTCTTCTCCTTGTGAGTATTTTGCAAGATTTTGCCATGTATATGTTAATGTGTCTGGGTCTAATTCTTGAGTATCTCTATATACTTCTTCGCCATGTGCTGTTCCTACTATTGTTACTTCATAATTTGCTCTTAATCCATCTTGGTTATCATTATCTTCCCATGTTTTTTCTACTGTTACTTCTATTTCTGCTGGTGTATGGCTGTTTGTTATTTTAAATCCTTGGTTTTGGTCTCCAGTAACTTCGTCTGTATATCCTTCTGGTACTTTTGTCTCCGTTACCGTGTATACTATTCCTTCTCCTTGCGAATATTTTGCAAGATTATACCATGTATATGTTAATGTGTCTGGGTTTAATTCTTGAGTATCTCTATATACTTCCTCTCCATGTGCTGTTCCTACTATTGTTACTTCGTATTTTGCTCTTAATCCATCTTGATTTTCTTTATCTTCCCATGTTTTTTCTACTGTCACATTTATTTTTTCTGGTGTGTGTGTATTTTTTATTTGGAATCCTTCATCTTGATTTCCTGTAACTTCATCTGTATAGCTTGCTGGTACTTTGCTTTCTGTTACTTTATATACTACTAGTTCTCCTTTTGAGTATTTTGGTAGCTTACTCCATGTATATTTCAATGTTTGTGCATCTAATTTTTGAGTATCTCTATATACTTCTTTTCCTCCTGCTGTTCCTACTATTGTTACTTCATATTCTGCTCTTTTTCCATCTTGGTTACCATTATCTTCCCATGTTTTTTCTACTGTTACTTCCGTTTCTGCTGGTGTATGACTGTTTTTTATTTTAAATCCATCTTTTTGATTACCTGTAACTTCTTCTTTGTAGCCTGATGGTACTTTTGTTTCTGTTACTGCATATTTAATTTCTTGTCCTTCGTAAAGTTTATCTAAGTTTTCCCATGTGTATGTAAGTTTTTCTGGAGATAATGTTTGCTTATCCGTCTTAACTACATTGTCTCCAACTGTTCCTGTTAGTGTCACTTCATATGAGCTTCTTAAACCATCTTGGTCTTCGTTATCATCCCATGTTTTTGTAACTGTTACAGATGTTATTTCTCTCTCAACTAATACTTTTTCAAAATCATCATCATCTTCTTGTCCTGGTATATATTCTTTCCCTTCGTCTGTTTTTTTATAATCTGGTAATTCACTATCTCCTGGAAGTTTGAATTCGCCATTTGGTGTCGAATCTCTATCTTTGTCAAGATTTTTTCCATTTGCATCTGTCATTTTTGTTATTTGTGCTATATTGGTTATATTTGTATCATATGGTGCAGTATTTTTAACTTTACAAGATATTTGTATATCTACATAACTTAAAGTGTAGTCTCGTGATTCCTGATTATATTTAGCTGCTGGTATTAATACACTTCCTAATTCATTTTCAACTTTTGAACCTTCAATATTTCCTCCAACAGCTTTAACTTTTATGCCTTTTTGTGTTGTTACTGTTCTATTATTTTCTCCTCCTGCAGTCCACCATGTTCCATTATCTTCACCATATTGTACATACTCTAAGTATGGTGGTAAATAATCTGTTACTTCTTTTATATATGTATCTACTTCACCTTCATTATATAGTCTCAAAGTATATGTTACTATATCTCCTACTGATACTTTAACTGGCACTTTTGTGTGATTATATTCTGCTGTTGTTTGTTTTTTATCGCTTACTTGTGTATTTAATTTACTTGAATCTACAACTGGTACTCTTGAATTTTCTTTTGGTATTTCTGTTCCATTTACTGCTGTTATGAATTTTCTTAATGCTACGTCTACTTCTTTAGTGCTTTCTTTTACTTGTACTACTGGCTGTTCTGTTGCAGCATTTGTTCCTGCTAAATATATTGTGATGTCTCTTAAAGGCACATACCCATTTTTAGCTGCATCTTTTGCCTTTGTTATTAAATTGCTATATAGCGTAGCTGCAGCCTCTTGTCTCTTTGTACCATATAATTCATATCCATTATATATTGTAGGATATGTTTCGTATCTTCCTTCTGTATCATAACCTAAGTCTCCATCTACTGACATGTATATATCAGGCAAATCAGCTTTATTATATGCTGTTTCATTGCTATTTGTAAAATACCATATTGCTAATTGTTGTATTGCTTCTATATCAGATTTCGTTAAAACATTTTCTTTGTCTTCTGACCATATAAGCGTTTGATCTGTGTATCCTGCATATTGTTTCAAATATGCATTTACTTCTGCTTCTTTTGCTCCTTCTAATAACATATTGTCTAATATCCACATTACAGCCCTAAATTCTTGTTCATTTGCTCTTTTGAATAATGTTATATCTGACGAAATACCATTTTCAAAATATTGTACTAATTCATTATATTGCTCCATCATTTCGTAACTTTTTGCGTAATTCACAACCGTGTGATTTAAGTTTTCTGATGTAAAACCTAAGCCTGCTCTTAAACAATATAAATCAGGTACTTGATTTGTAGGTGTACCATCTGAATTGCATGTAACTAACTTCCATATATTTTTTGTTTCATCAGTGTTGTTACTATAAAGTTGGTGTTTATATGTAATATTTCCCTCTGTTCTTTCTTTTTTTATAGTTACATAGCCTAAGCTTGCTGCCTCTACATTATTTACAAACGTAGGTACAGCAAGTGCAAATAAAAATATTATAATAATTAAAAACACTTTTTTCACTTTCATTTTAGGTCACCTTTTGTTATACTATCTCATATTATATTTTATAATTTTTTTGCCTTAAAATCAATAAATTTAGCCGTTTTATTATTGGTATTTTCTGGAAATTAATATACCTTAAAATATTAAAGATGAGATACATGTCTAAAACACGTATCTCAGTAATAATTTTATTCAAATACTTTTGCGAACTCTTCGCCATCAATTTTTTCTTTTTCTAATAGTATTCCTGCAACAACGTGTAATTTATCTATATGTTCTTTTAATATATCTTCTGCTCTCTTATATGCTTTGTCTATTATATTTTTAGTTTCTGCATCAATTATAGCTGCTGTTTGTTCTGAATAATTCTTTGATTGTGCTAAATCTCTACCTAAGAATACTTCTTCTTGTCCTGCACCAAACATAATTGCTCCAACAACATCACTCATACCATATTTTGATACCATGTCTCTCGCAATCTTTGATGCTCTCTCTATATCATTGCTTGCTCCTGTTGATATATCATTTAAAATAAGACTTTCTGCAACTCTTCCTCCAAGTAATGATACTATTGTTTCTTCCATTTCTGATTTTGACATGAATGATTTATCTTCACTTGGTCTGTACATTGTATATCCTCCTGCCATTCCTCTAGGTACTATTGATATTTGATGTACATCATCTTGAGTTGGTAAGAATTTACTTACAACTGCATGACCTGCTTCATGATATGCAACTAATTTTTTCTCTTTTTCACTTCTAACTCTTGTCTTCTTCTCTGGTCCCATTGTTACTTTTACCATTGCATCTTCAATTTCTGCCATACCTATTTCCTTTAAGTTTCTTCTTGCTGCAAGCAATGCCGCTTCATTAAGCACATTTTCTAAGTCTGCTCCAGAAAATCCTGAAGTATTTTTTGCGATTGTTTTTAAGTCTACGTCTGATCCCAATTTTTTCTTTCTAGAATGAACCTCTAATATTTGCTCTCTTGCTCCTACATCTGGTGCTGATACTACTATTTGTCTATCAAATCTACCAGGTCTTAATAATGCTTTATCTAGTATGTCTGGTCTGTTTGTTGCAGCAAGTACTATTACTCCTTCATTTGCTGAGAATCCATCCATCTCAACTAATAATTGGTTAAGTGTTTGCTCTCTTTCATCATGTCCTCCTCCAAGTCCTGCTCCACGTTGTCTTCCTACTGCATCTATTTCATCTATAAATACTATACAAGGTGCATTTCTTTTTGCTTGGTCGAATAGGTCTCTTACTCTTGAAGCACCTACACCAACGAACATTTCTACGAAGTCTGAACCACTTATTATAAAGAATGGTACTCCTGCTTCTCCTGCAACTGCTTTTGCAAGTAGTGTTTTACCTGTTCCCGGTTGTCCTACTAACAATACTCCTTTTGGAATTCTTGCTCCCATATCTGTAAATTTTTTAGGATTTTTTAAGAATTCAACAATTTCTTGTAATTCTTCTTTTTCTTCATCAACACCTGCTACATCTACAAATGTTACTTTGTTTTTATCAGCTGTTGTCATCATTCTTGCTTTGCTCTTTCCAAAGCTTAATGTTTTGTTGTTTCCTTGTGTAGATGAATTCATTGTTAAGAACCAGAATATTAGTACTATTATTAATAGTCCAAATGGTGACAATACTTGTAGAATTGTTATTAATATTGATTGAGAACTTCCTGAAACATTAATCTTTGCATTAGATGTATTTAAGTATTCTGTTATATAATCCATAAAGCTATCTATGCTCGGAATATTTACTTCTTTTTTTATTGGATCATTCTCCAATGTTACATTTGCTGATTTACCATCATATGATAATTCTATTTCTGACACATTTCCTATGTTTTCTATTAATTCAGAATATGTCATTTTCGTATCAGCATTATCTAAAATTGATGTTATTAACACCACGACAATTATTCCTATTATTAGCCACATTGCTAATGTTTTAATACTACTCTTCAAAATTTTCCTCCTTGCCTAAAAAGCTTTATTTTTGGCTTTCTACCTGTTTTCTTTTTTCTTATTCGGAATATTATCATATTTATTTTTACTTTTCAATACTTTTTTTAAAACTTTTTTGTCCTAAACCTTGCTTGTACGTAAGTTTTCCTACGGCAACACATGTTTTGTTCATTTATGAAATTTGTGTTACAAAAAAATACATTTTTCCCTTATTTACTAGTACTTTTATATTCTTATTCGGCGTTAAGTACTTATTCCCTATGTTATTTTCACATAATTTTATTATGTCATCTATATGAACCTTTTGAATTGAACACGCAGTGCCAAATATTCTTTTTATAGTATATAGTATTAATCTACTTTTTATAACCTCTTCTTCTTTATTAAATCCCTTCAAATCTAATATTATCTCATGTTTTTCTTCTTTTATTAATATTTTTTTATATGTATTTTCAGTTACTTTATCTAAATAATCATTTTCTTTACTTACAAGTTTAGATAGTCTATCTATTGTGTCTACTATGTTAGGATTAAATTTTTCTTTTATTAGTGGAATTAATATATTTCTTACCTTATTTCTTGTATATACGTTCTCATCATTGGTTTTATCGTGCCTTGGCTGTAGTTTACGTTCTTCGCAGTATTCTTCAATTTCGTCTCTTGATATATCTATCAGTGGTTTAATATATATGTTATCCCTTATTGGTTTTATTCCTTTTAAGCCTGAAGTTCCACTTCCCCTAATCAAATTCATTAATACTGTTTCTGCGTTATCATTTTTTGTATGTGCTGTTGCAATTTTGTTTGCATTTGTCTTTTTTAATATTTCATTAAAGAAATTATATCTTACTTCTCTTCCTGCTTCTTCTGTTCCAATTTTTTTACTTTTTGCAACTTTTACAACTTTTTCGCGTTTTGCATAAAAAGGAATTTGTTTTTCTTTACAATAATTTTCGACAAATTTTTCATCACTTTCCGCTTCTTCTCTTATCATGTGATTTATATGACATACGACAAGGTCAAAGTTTATTATTCCCTCATTACGTATTTCATTTAAAACATTAATAAGACAAATAGAGTCGGGGCCTCCTGAAACTCCGACTACTATTTTTTCTCCTTCGTTTATTAAATTATACTTATTTATTGTTTCTATTACTTTTTCTTTTAACAATTTACTTCCTCTCTTCTATTCTTCTCTATATCTTTCAATATTTGCAAACTTGGTATAAGTTCCAAGCCATAATAGCTCTACAGTTCCTGTTGAACCTCCCCTATGTTTTGCAAGTATTACTTCTGCAATATTTTTATTCTCACTATCTTGGTTATAATAATCATCTCTATAAAGGAACATTACTATGTCTGCATCTTGCTCTATTGCTCCTGATTCACGAAGGTCAGAAAGCATTGGTCTATGGTCATCTTTTCTTTGTTCTGGTGCACGAGATAGCTGAGACAATGCTATTACTGGCACATTCAATTCTTTTGCAAGTATCTTTAATGAACGACTTATTTCTGATATTTCTTGCTCTCTGCTTCCATTCTTCTTACTTCCTGAGCCACTAATTAACTGTAGATAATCTATTACAACCATGCCTATATTTTTTTCTAATTTTAGTTTTCTACATTTTGCTCTTATCTCTGTTATTGAGATTCCAGGTGTATCATCTATATATATTTCCGATTCAGAAAGTGGTTGCAATCCCTCTGAAAGCTTTATCCAGTCTTCTTCCTCCATTTTTCCTGTCTTTAATTTGTTATTGTCTATCATAGTTTCTGAACTTAATATTCTTGATACTAATTGTTCCTTTGACATCTCTAGGCTAAATATTACAACAGGTACATTTGCTCTTACAGCTGCATTTGTTGCTATATTTAATGCAAATGCTGTTTTACCCATGGCAGGTCTTGCTGCAACTAGTATTAATTCTGATCCATGTAATCCTGCCGTTTTATAATCTAGCTCTGAAAAACCTGTTGGTATTCCAGTTATATGTTCTTTTTGATTATATAGTTTTTCTAATTGTGCAAATGTTTCAACTAGCACGTCTTTGATTGGTGTATATCCTTTTTGATTCCTATTCTTCATTAAATCAAATACACCTTTTTCTGCCTTCTCTATTATCTCATCAACTTCTAAGGTTTGGTCATACCCTAGATCTATTAACTCGTTTGATGTTTTTATAAGGCTTCTTAAAATTGATTTTTCTTCTACAATTTTTATATACTTGTCCGCATTAGCTGTTGTAGGAACTCTTTCTGGCAATTCTGCTAAGTACTCAAGCCCACCACATACTTCGAATTTACCAAGTGATACTAATTCTTCTTTGACAGTGATTAAATCTATTGGCTCTGAACGTCCATATAAATTAAACATAGCAGAATATATTAATTTATTTTCTTCTCTATAAAAGTCTTCTGGCTTTAGTACTTCTAATGCTTGGTAAACTGCTTCTTTGTCAAGTAGCATGCATCCAAGTACTGCTTCTTCTGCTTCTACATCATTTGGTGGGACTTTTCCTATATCCATTTGTTTTCATTCCTTTCTAATGCTACATTTTTTATCTTTTATTCCGCAATTATATTAACTTTAAGCTTTGCAACTATTCCTTCAAATAGTTTTAAATCTACTGTATAACTTCCTACTGCTTTTATTGGATTTTGTATTACTATTTTTTTCTTATCTATTTTTTCACCAAGTTCTTTTTCAATACTATCTGATATTTCTTTTGATGTAATACTTCCAAATGTTTTACCATTCTCTCCTGCTTTTACCTTTAATGTTAATGCCTTATTTTCGATAATTTCTTTTATCCTAATTGCTTCTTTTTTCTCCAATTCTTTTTTGTGTGCTTCTGAAGATTTTCTTGCAGATAACTCGTTTAAGTTCTGCTTATCAGCTGGTACTGCAAGCTTCTTAGGGAACAAATAATTTCTTGCGTGTCCATCACTTGCATTTACTATGTCTCCTCTTTTACCCATTCCTTTTACATCTGTTTGTAAAATTACTTTCATATAAACCTCCAAATTTATTCAATATTTTGTTCAAAATACTTGTTTATTGCTTCTTTTAATTTGTTCTTAGCTTCCTCTATGCTTATATTCTCAAGTTGTGCTCCTGCAACTGTGCTATGTCCTCCGCCTCCGTAAATCTTCTAGAATTATTTGTACGTTAATATCTCCTATTGATCTTCCACTTATATATACTTTGTCTTTCACCTTTCCAAGTACAAATGATACAGTTATATCACTTATTGTTAAAAGTTCATCTGCTGCCTTTGCACAAATTAGATTTGCATTCTCGTCTTCTTCATTATACTCTGCAATACCTATTGTGCCTCTAATTACCTCTGTATTTTTTACTATATCTGATATTACGTTATAGCTTTCTAAGTCGCTTTGGAACCACTTTTTAACTTTTATAATATCAATATTGTTCTTTCTTAAATATGCAGCTGCTTCAAAAGTTCTTACACCTGTTTTGAATGTGAAGTTTTTGGTATCAACCATTATTCCTGCATACAAACTTTCTGCTTCAAATGTTGTAATTTGTGCTTCATTTTTAGTATATTGTAAAAGTTCTGTTACTAGTTCTGCTGCAGATGATGCATACACTTCATGGAACATAAGTACAGCATTATCTATATAATCTGGTCCTCTTCTATGATGATCTATTACAACTATTTTATTTGTTTTTGTTAATAGTTCTGGTACTTCTACATAAGATTTTTTATGCGTGTCTACAACTATTAGTAATGTATCCTCATTAACCTCAGATAAAGCCTCTGCTTTGTCTATTATTACATCTTCGTATTCTTTTTCTTGCTCAACTGCTTCTATAAAATCCTTTAATGTTAATCCATAAGTGTTATTAATTATCTTAGCTGTTTTTCCTAAAGATTTAACTATTCTATATATTCCAAGACTAGAGCCCATTGAGTCTATGTCTCCATTTGCATGCCCCATAATTAATACATTTGGAGCTTCTTCTATTAATTTTTCAAGTGCTGCTGCTACTGTTCTAGCTTTTACTTTGGTTCTTTTCTCTACTTCTTGTGTCTTTCCTCCAAAGAATTCATATTTACCATTTCTTCTAACAACTGCTTGATCTCCTCCACGTCCTAATACTAAGTCCATTGCTGATACTGTTTCTTTGTATTTCTCGTAGTTAGATTCTCCTTCAGCAACTATTGCTATACTTAATGTTGTTGGTATTACGCCTTCTGTTTCAGTATCTTTTGCCATACCAAGTATTTCAAATTTATTATCAATAATACTATCTAAATATTTTTGTTCAAATATAAATACGAATCTATCTCTTTCTGCTTTTATTGCTATTCCACCAAATTTTGATACCCAGTCATATATCTTTGTCTCTATCTCTGTAAGAACCTGTGTTCTTTCTTCTGGTTGCATGCTTTGGAATAGTTCATCAAAGCTATCTATCAAAATTATACCTGTACATGTTTTAGATTCTTCATATTTCTTAATAGCTTCTACTTCATAAGTATTATCAATTAAATAAATTGCATACATGTTGCTAAATTTCTTTTTTCTATTTTTCTCTTTTATTGTTCCAATTATTGTTCTGTAATCTTTTTTACCGATTTTAATTTGTTCATATATCATTGCTTTTTTCTCGGCTTCTTCACTGCCTTGAATTTTTGCCTTAGCTGACTTTACTGTTTCTGTTAAAATGCTTCTTATATCAATATTTCCAAATTCATTTACAAAGCTTACACTTTTCCATATTATATTCCCATCTTCTTCTATGATTGCTAGTGGAAATGGTGAGTTTATAAGGGCATTTTTAGCTATTGTGTCTACATTAAATGTTATTTCTTGTATGTGTTTATCTAGCTCACTTTTGTTCTTGCTATCTGTCCAAAATGTATAAATTAGTAAAAGCCCATACAATATAATTGATGGGATAATATAAGCTATATTTTGTACGCATAGTAAAACTAATACTACTGCGATTATTACAAGATATATTCTTGTTTTTGTGAGTATTGTATCAAATGTTTTCTTTGTATTATTAGGCATATTTCCTCCTTCTATCACGACATATATTGTACATCTATATGGTAGTTTTGTCAAGGTGGGGAAGCTTTGGGATGGGGTGAAAAAATACACCTACAAATGTTAGTTTTTTTCTAACATTTGTGGTGCACTTCAGTTTTCTGTCACTTTTTGTCATATCATTTTTCTTGACTTTCTACTTAAGGTAATATATAAATAATTTATGAGATATAATTTTATTTATCTTTTTTAACAACTTAGTAAATACTTAATAATTTCTTTAGGAATTCGCCTAAAACAAATCATGAACTTATTAATGCAATAAAGGA
>CANRCJ010000030.1 GCA_947629105.1 uncultured Clostridia bacterium
ACAATAAAGAAAGGTACTAAAGCACCAGAAGCAGCAGGAAAAATTCATTCTGATATACAAAGAGGATTCATTAGAGCAGAGATTGTATCTTATGATGATTTAATGAGAGAAGGAAGCATGAATGCTGTAAAAGAAAAAGGATTATTACGTTCAGAAGGAAAAGACTATATTATGCAAGACGGAGATATTGTACTATTTAGATTTAATGTTTAAATATATGAAAGGAGAAAGCATGGAAGGTAAAGAAAAAACAGAGGGAAAGAGATTAGAAGAGGAGTTATTTAACAAAAAGAAGTCAGGATGGGAAAGGACAACTGATGAAGACAAGAAAATAATATTCAAATTTTCAGATGAGTATATGGAGTTTTTAAATCGTTCTAAAACAGAAAGAGAATTTGTAAAATCAGCAAAAGAAGTATTAGATAGAAATGGTTACAAAGATATAAATACTTTAGATAAAATAAATCCAGGAGACAAGGTTTATTACATCAATAGAGAAAAAAGCATGTATATTGCAGTTATCGGAAATAAAAAATTAGAAGAAGGTCTAAACCTAGTTGGCGCTCATATTGATTCACCAAGAATAGATTTAAGACCAAATGCTTTATATGAAGATTCACATTTTGCATATTTTGATACACACTATTATGGAGGAATAAAGACATATCAATGGACAACAATACCACTTTCAATGCATGGAGTTATTGTTAAACCAGATGGAGAGAAAATTAGTGTTAACATTGGAGAAAATGAAGGAGACCCAATATTTACAATAACAGACCTTTTACCACATCTAGCAAAAGAACAAATGCAAAAGAAGTTAGGCGAAGGAGTAAATGGGGAAGACCTAAATTTACTTATTGGCAATATGCCATTTAATGACGAAGCAGTTGGTGAAAAAGTAAAATTAAACATAATGAAGATACTAAATGAAAAATATGGTATAAAAGAAGCAGACTTTTTAAGTGCAGAAATAGAACTTGTACCTGCATTTAAAGCAAGGAGTTTGGGATTTGATGAAAGCATGGTTGCAGGATATGGTCAAGACGATAAGGTATGTGCTTATACATCATTAAGAGCCATCCTAGAAGCCAATGTACAAGATAAGACAGCAGTATGTATATTATCTGATAAAGAAGAAGTTGGAAGTATGGGAAATACTGGAATGGAATCACAAGTATTTGATTATTTCATTTCAGAACTTTTAAATAAATCAGGAGATAATAGACCAAATCTAATAAATAAAGTATTTTGCAACTCAAGTATGCTATCAGCAGATGTTGGAACAGCTTTTGACCCAATATATGCATCAGTTTCAGATAGAAATAATGCAGCTTTTGCATCTTTTGGTATTGCATTTGATAAGTATACAGGAATAAAGGGTAAATCTGGTGGATCTGACGCAAATGCAGAATTTATAGGCAAATTAAGAGGAATATTAGAAAAAAATAATATACAATACCAATTATCAGAAATTGGTAAAATAGATGCTGGCGGTGGAGGAACTATCGCATACATCTTAGCTAATAAAGGAGTAGAAGTAATAGACTGCGGAGTACCAGTACTTTCAATGCATGCACCTTATGAAGTTACAAGTAAGTATGATGTTTATGAAGCATATAGAACTTACAAAGTATTCTTTGAAGAAGCATAAAATTAAATAAAAAACGTTCACTGCTCTAAAAGTTTTAGTCTATCGTTTTGGAGTAATATATTTAATTTACGAAGCTCTGCGCAGGGAAGCTCCCATAGTAGGAATGACCCTAGGCGAATGGAGCAATCGTAGATTGCGACAGCAAAGAGCAAGTCAAATTAAATATATTACTCCAAAACGGATAGTTATAAAGAAAGCAGTGAACTAACACTTATTTTTTATATTCTTTAAGTACAGGTTGTATTTGTTTTGATTGCAAAGCAGATTCTATAGTTGGAATTACTAAGTCAAAATGAGCAACCAATGAATTAGGTTTTTTCTCATAGTCATCTTGACCATAAGGAACAAAATATACATATTTTAAATTCATTAAACTTGCAATATTTTGGGCACTTAAGCCTAGTCCATCATTTGTAGAAACAGCAATAATTATTGGACTTTGATTTCTAAGAGTTGCTTTAACTGCCAAATTTGCTGCATTATCTGTAATACTATTTGCCATCTTTGCCATAAAATCTCCTGTCGCAGGAAGAACCAGCATAGCATCCATTTTATACATTGGACCAAATTTTTCTGCTTCTACAATAGTAGATAGAACTTTTTTCCCAGTAATTTCTTCGACTTCTTTTATGAAGTCTTCTGCCTTACCAAATCTTGTATCATAATCTATAACTTTATTAGAAAGCACAGGATATAAATCATATCCGTGCATCTTTCAAACTTTTAAGAACTACTAAAACTTTCTTAAGTGTACAAAAAGAAGCGGTAATTACTACACCAAGTTTCATCACGTATTTATCTCCTTTTTTAGAATCTTTAGTAAAATGTCAGAAGCTTCTTTTGGAGCAAAAGCACTTGGTATTCCTAAATACAAATTATATTCAATCTTATCTTTGTATTTATTTATAATATCTTGATCAATTCCATAAGGGAAAGATGCAATATCTAATATATATGGAACTTTATTTGACATTAGTGCTTCCTCAGGTATTATATTAAAAGGAATTGTATTAATAATAATATCAGAAACTCTAAAGACTTCTACAATATTTTGCGAGCTTAAAGGATAGAAGTTTCCCACTTTATCGGAATATATCTCCTTTTTTGGTCTAGAAATAACATAAGTTTTTATACCAGCATTTTTTAACCTTAAGTAGAGCATTTTACCAAGAGTACCATAACCTAAGACACATATACAATCGTTTTTCCTATTTTTTATATCATCAATTACACCGTTCAACTGTCAAATCATCATTTACAGTTTTGACTTCTTTAAAGTCTAGAAAACTTGTTAATTGATTTTCCGGTATATTTTCCAAAATGTTTTTAGTTTTTAAACCAGTGAAAAATTTTGTGCTTGGGTTAATACTTTTAAATATATCTTCAGAAAGCTTCAAATTTCCGCAATTCGGTTTTTATTTCAAAATTATCATTAATACCACTTATTGGGAATAATACGACATCAAATTTAGATAAACTTAAATTATCAAAGTTGACACTATGAACTTCATTACTAACACCTTTAAATCCAATTTGATAGACAGAATGATTTTTGCTTAAATCATCCATAATAAACTTATATCTTTTGTCTCCACCTAAAAATAAAATATCCATAACTTCCTCCATTTTATAATATATAATATTAAGTTTTATAATAAAAGTTACATAAATATAAGACAAAGCATAAGATAGAAGCATAGGAGGTATTTTTATGTGCGCAATATGTGGCTGGATAAATGAAAAAAACAGCTTAGAGAATAAGCAAGATACATTTAAAGAAATGCTTGATTTAATGAGTTCTAGAGGTAAAGACCACACAGGATATCATTTTGAGGAGCATGTCTTACTTGGACATAAAAGGCTTGCAATAATAGATTTGGAAAATGGAAATCAACCAATGTACTATAAAGAATACGTAATAGTATATAATGGTGAAATATATAATACAGATGAGATTAGAAATGAACTAAGGTCTTTAGGATATAAATTTGATACAACCTGTGATACAGAAGTAATGTTAAAAGGATATGTAGAATTTAAAGAAAAGATATTAGATAAAGTAGAAGGAATCTTTGCTTTTTGCATATACAATATGGAGACTAAAGAAATATTTTTAGCTAGAGATAGATTTGGAATTAAGCCTTTATATTATTGTAAAAAAGATGATAACTTTATATTTGCTTCTACACTAAAACCAATACTTAGAAGTAAAGTTATTAAGCCAAACTTAAGTCAAGAATCACTTGGAGAAATATTAGCACTTCGGACCATCTAAAAAGCAAGGAAGCCGGAATATTCACAGGAATAAATGAGCTAAGAGCAGCACATTACTTAAGATATAAAGATGGAAATGTAGAAATTAATAGATATTGGAATGTTAGAACAAAAGAATGTAACGATACATTTGAAGAGGCAAAAGAAAAAATAAAGGAACTACTTACAGATTCAATAAAGAGACAAATGGTATCAGATGTACCAATAGCAACTCTTTTAAGTGGAGGGTTAGATTCAAGCTTGATTACTGGAATTGTTGCAAAAAATCAGGAAACTCCACTTACGACTTTTTCAATAGATTATGAGGATAATGATAAATATTTCAAAAAAACGAGCTTTACAGTATCCATGGATGAACATTATATAGATGTGATGAGTAGGGCTTTTAACACAAAACATGAATATAAGACAATTACGCAAGATGATGTTGTAAATTATTTAAAAGATGCACTTTATGCAAAAGACTACCCAGGAATGACTGATATAGATTCGTCACTACTTTGGTTTTCTAGGGAGATTGCAAAAGAATTTAAAGTAATATTAAGTGGCGAATGTGCTGATGAAATATTTGGAGGATATCCTTGGTTTTATAGAAAGGACCTAAATGACAGAGAATTGTTCCCATGGATAAATAATTTAGAGTATAGACAAAATTTATTGAATGAAAATATAAAAGACAAAATAAATCTAAAGGAAATTGTAGAAGCAGAATATCATAAAATGATTAATGAATTAGAACCCGAAGACAGAAACAAAAAAGATAAGAGATTATTTTATATTAATATGACTCACTTTATGCAGGCACTTTTAGAAAGAAAAGATAGAATGACAATGTATTCAACACTAGAAGCAAGAGTACCATTTGCAGATACGAAACTTGTAGAATATTTATGGAATTTGCCTTTTGAATATAAATATAATAACAATACAGAAAAATATTTACTTAGAGAAGCATTTAATGGAGTTATACCAGATGAGGTACTTTACCGTAAAAAGAATCCATATCCTAAAACTCATCATCCAAAATTCTTAGAACTAGTTAGTAAAGCTTTAAGGGAAAGATTAGAAAATAAAGAAAGCAAAATGTACAAGATATTTAATATTGATGAAATAAACAAATTACTAGATAGCAAAGAAGATGATATACTTCCATGGTACCGGTCAGCTTATGACAAGGCCACAGCTTATTGCTTATCTTTATGAATTTGACCTTTGGCTTGAGGAATATCATGTAGAAATTGAGATAAATTAAATCTATGATACAATTTAAATAAATTTAATAGATGTATATAAAAAAATAGCCACTCCTATGAGAGTGGCTATACTAATATCGGTAAGGAATAAGTTTCAAAGGTTTGAAACAAGAAGATACATAATTACAATATTTCTATTGCTAAAAAAACAAAAACGTGATATATTATATAAGAATTTCTAAAAAAGAGGTGCAAAAAAGATGGGATTTTTTAAAAACATATTTGGTAGTTATTCAGAAAAAGAAGTAAAAAGAGTAATGCCATTAGTTGAAAAAATAAATAGTTATGAGGATGAAATATCTAAACTTAGTGATGAAGAATTAAGAAGCAAAACAGCAGATTTTAAAGTAAGGTTGCAAGATGGAGAAACATTAGATGAAATTTTACCAGAAGCATTTGCAGTAGTTAGAGAAGCATCAAAAAGAGTTTTAGGAATGAGACACTTTGATGTACAATTAATAGGTGGAATAATCTTACATCAAGGAAGAATTGCAGAGATGAAGACAGGAGAAGGTAAAACTTTAGTTGCAACACTTCCAGCATACCTAAATGCGCTAACAGGAAAAGGAGTACATATAATAACAGTAAACGACTACTTAGCAAAGCGTGATAGTGAGTGGATGGGAAAATTATATAAATTCTTAGGACTTACTGTTGGACTTGTAATAAGTGGAATGGATCCTGCAGAAAAGCAAAGAGCCTATGCATCAGATATAATATATGGAACAAACAACGAATTTGGATTTGATTACCTTAGAGATAATATGGTAATATATAAAAACCAAGCTGTACAAAGAGACTTACATTTTGCAATCGTAGATGAGATAGATAGTATTTTAATAGATGAAGCAAGGACTCCACTTATAATTTCTGGTAGAGCAAATAAATCATCAGATTTATATAAACAAGCTAATGATTTCGTTAAGAAACTTACACCAAAAATTATCGTAGAAGAAGATGTAAAAGATTTTGAACAAGCAGAAGATAACGAAAAATATGACTATATAGTAGACTTAAAAGCTAAGTCTGCATCACTTACACAAAAAGGTATAAAAAAGGCAGAACAAACATTTAACCTAGAAAACTACAATGACCTAGAAAATTCTGATTTAGTTCACCACGTTACACAAGCTTTACGTGCACATGGAATCATGAAGAAAGACATTGACTACATTGTAAAAGATGGAGAAGTTCTAATAGTTGATGAGTTTACAGGAAGAATAATGTATGGAAGAAGATATAATAATGGTTTACATCAAGCAATAGAAGCAAAAGAAAATGTTAAAATTGCTGATGAGTCAAAAACACTTGCAACAATTACATTCCAAAATTACTTTAGAATGTATGAAAAGTTGTCAGGAATGACAGGTACAGCTATGACAGAAGAGGAAGAATTTAGAGAGATATATAACTTAGACGTTATAAGCATTCCTACAAATAAGCCTATGATAAGGATAGACAATAATGACGTAATATACAAAAATGAAAATGCAAAATTTAGAGCAATTGTAGAAGATATAAAACAAAGTCATGCTAAAGGACAACCAGTTCTTGTTGGTACAATTTCTATTGAAAAATCAGAAAAATTAAGTAATATATTGAAAAAAGAAGGAATACCACACGAAGTATTAAATGCTAAGTTCCATGAAAAGGAAGCAGAAATAATTGCACAAGCAGGTAAATATGGAGCTGTGACAATTGCAACAAACATGGCAGGACGTGGTACAGATATTATGCTTGGAGGAAACTCTGAATATTTAGCTCTTCAAGAAATGAGAAAGAGGAAAGTTCCAGAGAACTTAATTGAACAAGCAACAGCATTTAACGAAACTGATGACCAAGAAGTATTACAAGCAAGAAAAGATTTTAAAGAGCTAAAACAAAAATATGATGAAACAATAAAAGAAGAAAAAGAAAAAGTAATTGCAGCTCGGTGGACTAAAAATTATTGGTACAGAAAGACACGAATCAAGAAGAATAGATAATCAGTTAAGAGGTAGAAGCGGCCGTCAAGGAGATAATGGTGAATCAAGATTTTATATAGGACTTGATGATGACTTAATGAAGATATTCGGTGGAGATATGATAACGAGCGTATATAACACACTTGGAGCTGATGAGAATATTCCAATCGAATCAAAAATTATTTCTAATGCTGTTGAAAGAGCACAAAAAAGAGTTGAAGGTAGAAACTTTAGCATTCGTAAAAATGTATTGCAATATGATGATGTTATGAATGTTCAAAGAGAGATTATATATAAACAAAGAAAAGAAGTTCTTGATGGAAAGAATCTTAAAGACAATATAACATCTATGATAGAAAGCGTAGCAGATGAAGTAGTTGAATTACATTCTTCTGATAATGAAGTAAACAAAGAGGCACTTGTACAAGAAGTAAAAAATATATTTGCAATAGATATTTCAGACAAAGTTAACACATTGAGCAAACAAGATTTAAAAGAAGATATAAAAGCTTCAGCAATGGCAATATATGAAGAAAAAGAAAATGAAGTAGGAGCAGAAGAATTTAGAGAGCTTGAAAGAGTTGTTATGCTAAAAGTTGTTGACCAAAAATGGATGGATCATATTGATAGCATGGATGAGCTAAAGAACGGAATTGGTCTTCGTGCTTATGGTCAAAAGAATCCAGTTGACCAATACAGAATAGAAGGCTTTGATATGTTTGACGAAATGGTTGCAAATATTAAAGTAGATGTAGTTAAACTAATGTTACATTTACAAAAAAGAGAAGAAATAAAGAGAGAGCAAACAATTCAAATAACACGTGCTGCTCAAGAGGCATTAAATAGCATTAACTTTGAAAGTTCAAATGCTCCAGTAAGAAACCAAGAAGCAGAAACTCCAAAGGTTAATACAACAGTTGTAAACACAACTCCAAAGGTAGGAAGAAATGACCCATGCCCTTGTGGAAGTGGGAAAAAATATAAGAACTGTTGTGGAAGAAATGAACAATAGAGAAAGAAGGATAGAAAATGGAAAATGAATTAATTATTAGAAAATGTAAATCTTGTGGAACTATGGTAAAAGTATTAGAAGAAAAATGTGAAATTGAATGTTGTGGAATACCAATGGAAAAATTAGTACCAAATTCAGTAGATGCAGCAGTAGAAAAACATGTCCCAACTTATGAAAGAGTCCAAGATGAGATACTTGTAAAAGTAAATCATGTGATGGAAAAGGAACACTATATTGAGTGGATAAGCTTAGTAAAAGATAATGAGGAATATACAGTAAAGCTAGAGCCGGAGGGAAAGGCTGAAGCAAGGTTTAAGTATATTCCAAACTCAACTTTATATGCATATTGCAACAAACATGGACTTTGGAAAGCAGATGTTGAATAATATATAAGATTATAATAAACAAAGAAAACTCAAAATGATAAGTAAAAATTTATCATTTTGAGTTTTTTATATTGACAACTGTTATTAACTGTTATATACTGTTATGCAAAGAGGCGATGAAATGGAAATTATAATAAGTAATAATAGTGATGTGCCAATATATGAGCAGATAAAAAGAAAAATGAAAAATCTAATTAATACAAATGAATTAAAACAATCAGAAGCCCTGCCATCAGTTAGAAATCTTGCAAAAGATCTAAGAATTAGTGTATTAACAGTAAAAAAGGCCTATGATGAATTAGAACAAGAAGGATACATTAAAACAGTACAAGGTAAAGGAAGCTTTGTTATTGCAAGAAATAAAGAGCTAATTAAGGAAGAACAAATCAAAATTATAGAGGAGCATATAGAAGAAATTATTAAAATTGCAAAACTTACAGATGTAAGTAAAAAAGAAGTAATAGATTTGTTTGAATTTTTGTATGAGGAGGATTAAACATGGAGAATATATTGGAGATAAATAATTTATGTAAAAAATACGAAAGCTTTGAATTGCAAAATGTGAATTTGTGTGTGCCTAAAGGAATGATAATGGGACTAATTGGAGAAAATGGAGCAGGAAAAACAACTACAATAAAATCAATTCTAAACATAATTAAAGCAGATTCTGGAAATATAAAAGTATTTAATCTAGACATAAAGGACAATGATGAAGAAATAAAAGAAGATATTGGAGTTGTATTAGATGACTGTTTCCTTTCAGAATACCTAACTCCATTAGACATAAATAAAATAATGAAAAATATTTATAAAAAATGGGATGAACAAATTTATTTTAAATACATAGATAGTTTTAAATTACCTAAAAATAAGATATCAAAAGATTTTTCAAACGGTATGAAAATGAAATTAAAAATTGCAGTAGCTTTGTCACATCATCCAAAACTACTTATATTAGATGAACCAACATCAGGATTAGACCCAGTTGCAAGAAGTGAAATATTAGATATATTTCAGGAATTCATACAAGATGAAGAGCATGCAATACTTGTATCTAGTCATATAACAACAGATTTAGAACATATCGCAGACTATATAACATTTATAAACGAAGGAAAGATAGTGTTTACAAGACCAAAAGATGAATTATTAGAAAATTACGGAATTGTAAAATGTGGAGAGAAAGAATTTAATACTATAGAAAAAAATGACTACATCAAGTATAAAAAGAATAGATATGAATATGAAATTTTAGTAGAAAACAAAGTAGAATTTAAGAAAAAATATGATATTGAGGTTATAGACAAACCTACAATAGAAGAAATAATGCTAATTTATATAAAGGGGGTAAAATAAAATGAACATAGTAAAAGGTTTAATAATAAAGGATTTGCTTAATTTAAAAAATTATATGAAATCAATACTTTGCATAATTGTATTTTATATTCTACTTAGTTTTATCAATAATGATTTAGGAAGTTTTCTTACAGTTTTTATCCCTATATGTTTTGGAATGATTGGAATAAGCAGCTTTAATTATGACAATCTTTCAAAATCAGATGAGTATATATTAACATTTCCAACAACAAGAAAAAATATAGTAAAATCTAGATATCTTTATATAATAGTACTAACATTAGTTGGGACAATTTTAGGCTTTGTATTATCTATAATCATTCAAAACATGATGCAAAGTACATCGACAAATATAGGAGAGATACTTGCACTTTCAATAGGTGCATTTAGCGGAATGACAATAGTACAGGCGGTACAAATACCTATTATGTATAAATTTGGAGCAGAAAAAGGAAGAATAATACAAATGATTACTATTGTTGCAGTAATGCTTATTGCTTCAGGGATTATAGCATTAATAGTAAAAATATTTCCAATTTCAATAGAATCATTCTTTTTCATATTGCAAGGGTATGAAATAACTATTGCAACTGCTATAATAATATATTTAATTTCATATAAAGTATCGCTTAAAATTTTTAGCAAGAAAGAAATATAATTTGTATTATTTACAAAAAGCTGGTTAGGGTATATAATAAGTTTAAATTATTATAGAAAGGATGATGTAAAATTATGAGAGAAACAGTTATAAAAATAAAAGGCATGGTATGTAGCGGATGCGAAAATAGAGTGAAAAATGTTTTAAAGGAGCTTAGAGGAGTTAAGGAAGTTGAAGCAGATCATAATAAAGGAGAAGTAAAAATTACTTCAAATGATAGGCTAGATAAAGAAGTCTTAGAAAAAAGGATAGAAGATTTAGGTTTTGAATTTGTAGAGATAGTAAGGGAAGACTAAACTATGAAGAAAATAATTTTATCTATAGATGGAATGACTTGCTCTGCCTGTTCTAATGGACTTGAAAAATACCTAAATAAACAAAATGGAATTTCGAATGCAAGTGTCAACTTGGTAATGGCAAATGCTACTGTTGAATATGATGAAAAA